>CAZNIX010000012.1:0-26355 GCA_964573125.1 uncultured Thermoanaerobaculia bacterium | reverse complement strand
CGCCCTGGTCCTCGCGATCGCCGCCGTCGCCGGCGTGCCCACCGCCGCACAGGAAGGCCGACCGACGCCCGCACCGGCGTCGCCCGGCGCGGGCGCGCCGCCGGCGCCCGGCCTGCTCCAGCCGCCTCCCCTCGCGCTGCGCCCGATCCCGGCACCGGGCGCGGCGCTCACCGACCGCGAGCACCTCCTGCTTTCCCTCCTGAGCGGCCACTGCGAGGGCGACATCGCGTTCACCCCCCGGCGCAGGTGCCGGGACCGCAGCGTGGACGGCAAGGGCGTCGGCTGCACCCGCGACAACGCGCTCGACGACCTCGTCCGGGACCTCACCAGCCAGTGCAAGGAGGAGTGCACGGCGCAGACCTGCGGCCGGCAAGACCAGCTAAAATATTGCATCCTCTTCGGTTTCGACTACCGGCGGAACCAGGTCCTGCAGAACTGCCAGGAGAACACGGCGCCGAACTGCCCGAACCAGAGCGGATTCGCCTGCCGAACCACGAACACCACCTGCACCTGCGTCTGCCCCCCCGACGCCTAGCCGGAGCGCGGCCCGCCGGCCGTCGGGGCAACCCTCCGCCGCTGCTGTAGGCTTCTCTACGCCCGCACCGGCAGCTACCTGGAGGCCGCCCGCCGGCTCGGCCTCGATCGGCGAACGGTCAAGGGCCGGGGCGATCCCCGAGCTGCTGGAGGAGCTCCAGGCCCTCGACCGTTCGCGGCGAGCACGATCCGTGATGCGACGAAGCTACTCCGGAACGCCCTTCGCCGGCTGGTACTTCACGGCCCAGGCGATCCTGATCGGCGGCTGGTGGCTGCTGCTCCTGACCGTACCTTCGAGCCGAGCCCCGTTCATCCCGCCGGGAGCGGGCGATGCCGACCTTCTGGCGTTTCTCGGCGCCGACCTGCTGTTCGCCGCTCCGGCGTCCCTGATCTGCGGCCTCGCCTTCTTCCGCGGCTCGCGCTGGGCGGTGCCGCTCGGCTGGGCGCTGGCGGGCCTGGTCATGTACGTCTTCCTCTACTGCATCGGCTGGTCGATCCTCCGGCGCGGCGCCTGGCTCAACGTCGCGCTGATGGCGCCCGCGGCGCTGCTCACGACCGCCGCCGCCCTCGATCTGAGCGCGGGCACCGTGCCGATCTTCCGCCAGGCGGCCGCCGGCCCACGCTCCCGGCACGTCGCGGCGACGCTCGCGCAGGTCGTCGCGTTCTGGGGGTTCTTCCTGTTCGTGCTCCCGGCCGCGGTCCACTGGGTGGAGCGGCAGCTCGGCGTGCCCGGATTCACCTTCCCGGCCCGCCGACCGCTCGCCCTCGCGGCCTTCCTCGCCTGCAGCGCCCTCGGGCTGTGGAGCGGTCTGACGATGGCGAGCCGGGGCGACGGCACCCCGCTCCCCTTCGTGGCCCCGAACCGCCTGGTCGTCACCGGCCCCTACCGCTGGCTCCGCAACCCGATGGTGGTCGCAGGCCTCGGCCAGGGGCTCTGCGTCGCCCTATGGCTCGGCTCGTGGAGCGTGGTGGCGTACGTGCTCGCCGGCGGCCTGGTCTGGCAGCTCCTGGTGCGGCCGGCCGAGGAGCGGAATCTGCTCGAGCACTTCGGCGGCGACTACGCCGCCTATCGTGCGCGCGTGCGCTGCTGGGTTCCGCTCGTCCGGCCTGCTCGGATGACCGTCCCGCCGGCCAAACCACTCTGATCCGCAGTTCGTCCACTCGGAGGACGGATCGCGTAGCGCCGATCCTCACTTGGTCGCCCTGCTCCCCGAGTGGCGAACGGCCGCGCATCGGCTATGCCAAGCTGGAGCGGGACCGGCGCCGCTCCCCGCGTGGACGAGCGGGAACTGTTGACCACACTGAAGTAGCATGCAAGAGTAGAGATGCGAAAGGACAGACGGATTCCACACCGACAGGACAGCAGACTCCACTTAGGCCAGCCGGACCCCGAGATGGGCGAGGATCAACGAACTCCTGCGAGACCTTCAGCACGGCCCAGCCGAGACGGAGACCAGTTCCACTATCACTGGGCTGCCCGTCACTGTCTCAAGCTGCTGCCGGGCACAACGGATCTCGTCGCTGTGACCATCGAGGGTCCGTCGGCTCAGGAAGCCGAGGAGGAGATCGAAGTTGGCGGGGAGCTCATCGATGTCGGCCTCTATTTCGGTGCCGAGGGGCTCGATAATGCTCGGCGCGTACGCTATATCCAGCTCAAGCACTCGACGCGACAGACGCTCAAGACTTGGACCGTCAGCGGTCTCGAGAGAACAATTAGAGGCTTTGCGAGACGGTACAGTGAGCTTCTCCGCCGATTCTCTGCCGACGATGTGGCTCTACGCTTCTACTTCGATCTCACCACAAACCGCCCTATCGATTCGAAGGTCGTGGAAGCCTTGGAAGACCTCTCGTCACGCGCCACCGCTCGCCATCCGGATCTGGAACGGACCCTCATCGACTACACCTCTCTCGACCGCCCTCGAGCCGAGCAGTTCTTCCGCCAGCTCTCGGTCGAAGACGGTGAGGAGGATCTCTGGGCGCAGCGGCACTTGCTGACGCAAAATGTCAATGCCTACTTGCCGGGTTCAGACTATGACGCTCCCGTCCAGTTGAAGGAGCTCGTTACCCGCAAGGCGACAACGGAGTTTGCGACCAATCCTTCGATTCGTCAGCACGATGTCCTGCACGCCCTGAAGGCCGATGAGGGGCAAATCCGCCCTGCGCCTTGCCTCATCCAAGATGCCAGCCACTCTCTCCCCCGCGAGCAGGAGCGAGAGATTCTGCACGCGATCCTCAGTGCCGCGAGCCCGGTCGTCATTCACGCCGACGCTGGGGTGGGAAAATCCGTGCTCGCCTCCCGGCTAGCTGTTTCAATGCCCGAAGGCTCTGAGGCGATCCTCTATGATTGCTTCGGCGACGGCCTCTACCGAAATGCGCTCCACTTCCGGCACCGCCACCGCGACGCGCTTGTGCAGATTGCTAACGAGCTCGCCGCGCTAGGGCTTTGCCACCCCCTAATCCCGAGCGCTGTTGCGGACGTAAAGCAATACATGCGCGCCTTCGTAGGCCGGCTCGCTCAAGCGGTGAAGTTGCTACGGGCGAGAAGCCCTGAGGCGTGTCTCTGCCTGATCATTGACGCCGCCGACAATGCGGAGATGGCGGCCGAGGAGCGATGCGAGCCCGCCAGCTTTGTTCGAGACCTAGTTCGAGCGCCGCTACCCGAGGGCGTACGCTTGGCACTTACGTGCCGAACCCATCGCCGCGGACGGCTGCACACGCCACCCGACGCTCAAGGCATCCTTCTTCGCTCGTTCAGTGTTAGCGAGACATCCTATCATCTTCGCACGTCCTATCCATCAGCCAGCGACGCGGACGTTGCAGAGTTCGCGTTCCTCAGCAGCTCGAATCCGCGCGTGCAGGCGTTGGCCCTCTCTAAACACCTACCGCTCCCGGACATGCTGAAGCAGCTTGGTCCGAGACCCACTACCGTGGAGCGCGCGATTGGCGAGTTGTTGGAAGCTTCCGTCGCCCGACTGCGGGATCAGTGGGGAGTCGCTGAAGTTTCGCAGATGGACTTGATCTGCCAGGGACTCTCGGTCCTTCGGCCCCTCGTGCCGATATCGGTCCTCGCGCAACTGGCGGAGACATCCGAGAGCGCCATCCGAAGCTTCGCGCTGGACTTTGGGCAGCCACTGCTTCTGAAGGGAAACAGCCTCCATTTCATTGACGAGCCCGCGGAAACGTGGTTTCGAGAGCGGTTTCAGCCTGATGAAGCGGCCCTGGTCGGATTCCTTGAACGCCTGCGACCGCTCACCGCCAGGAGCTCATACGCTGCAGCCGCGCTCCCTCAGCTTCTTCTGCAGGCGGGGAAACTGCAAGAACTGGTGGATCTGGCCCTCTCCGCCGAGGGGCTACCGATCGAGAACCCGCTCGAAAGGCGGGACGTCGAGCTGCAGCGGCTCACATTTGCTCTGAAGGCGTGCCTCCAGCAGGGGCGCCACATCGCCGCAGCGAAGCTTGCCCTCAAGGCGGGCGCTGAGTGCGCTGGCGAGCAGCGCCAGAATAGGCTCATCCAGGACAATACGGATATGGCGGCGGTCCTCATGGCACCAGACCGTATTGAGGAGATCGTCGCGCGCCGAACCTTCGCTTCAGCTTGGATGGGCTCTCATCACGCTTATGACGCAGCCATTCTCTCCGGACGCCCCGAGCTCTCCGCGGAGGCATCCAGCCGGCTACGGATGGCTATCGACTGGCTACGCGCTTGGGCCCGCGTTCCTGACGACGAGCAAGAGCACGAGCAAGTCACTGAGGCGGACTGTGCAGACCTCGCCATGGCAATGCTCCGTCTGCGGGGTCCCAAGGACGCGGTGCGCTTTCTGAGAGGCTGGAGACCGCGACGCCACACATTCGACACCAGCAGACGCCTCGGTCGCCGGCTCATCGACCTCGGTCAATATGATCAGCTCAACGCACTGATCGAGGCCGCAGGAAACGACGTGTGGCTGATGTTGGGTCTCGCCGCGGAGGCCTGGGATGTTCGGCATCTGCTACCCGCCGCGCCATTGGCCCGGTTACTGCGCCTGCTCGCCGACAGGCGAGTCAAGCTCCCGCCGTCTGAAAGTTTGCATGCTGACTGGTCCCTACTCCACGCCATCCGGTCTGCGATAGAACTCGCGCTTCAAGTGCTACCACCTAAGCCGGAGGCATGGGCGGGGATTCTTCGACGATACCTCCCGGCTGCTCCGCCCCCTGAGTTCAAGAGTAGATTCGGATCCGATCGGGTCCCACTCTTGCGAGCCTACGCTCTGGAAGCCACGTTGCGCCGGCAACCACTCAACTTAATGGATGTTGCCCCTCCCGATGTCCGCGAGCAGATGGAGTCGGGCCACCAGTACGGGCCCGTCGAGGCCAAGGAGATCTTCCTGCGCGAGGTTGGAGGTCGCCTGCCCTGGCTCGTCCTTTCCGCGGAGATCGCCTGCGGTCGCACGCCCCTTGACCTCGTGAATAGAATCGAGGCGGC
Organism: uncultured Thermoanaerobaculia bacterium; assembly: GCA_964573125.1. Taxonomy (GTDB): domain Bacteria; phylum Acidobacteriota; class Thermoanaerobaculia; order Multivoradales; family JBCCEF01; genus CAVSQV01. The sequence goes on along the minus strand of CAZNIX010000012.1, from coordinate 21,359 downwards.
TGTCAAGGAGACCGCGTCTGCAAACGTACGACGTTTTCAGCAAGACAACGACCTTCAGCAGACGAACGCACTCGAATGGCTCCGGGTTCTACGGGACGCTGGTGTTGCGGGGGGTCCAGAGCTCGAAACCTTTCAAGCGTGGTTGGCTGGCGCGAGAGACTCGCTTTGGACCAACACATTGACAACCTTATGCCGTTTCGCTGCACGGGCTGAAGGCTTCGAATCCCTGGCGCTGACTTTCGCGGCGGACGCCTACCAAACGTTGGAGACCTCCCGCGAGGACGCCGAGGCGCGAGCGGAGTCCTACTTGAAACTCGCTCGCGCGATCCTTACGGTGAGCCCAGCCGAGGCTGGCGTCTATTTCAACCGCGGCGTCGAGATCGCGAGCCGCATAGGCGACGAAAACCTGTTTCGGTGGGCGGCGCTCCTGCAACTCGCGGAGACCGCAGGGGAGCGCGACAACCCACGCCCGCAGACAGCCTACCGCCTATCCCGTGCCGCGGAGCTTACCTATGAGTACGTCGCCCGTGACAAGCACTTTGACTGGGAACGTACCGTCGAGGCATTGACAACCCTCTGTGCCTCCTCGGCCCTAGCCATCCTAAGCCGCTGGCGTGATCGTAGAGTCGGCGATCCCGGGCGCCTACTCCCGGTTGCGGTCTACCGCCTTGTGGAGCAGGGGCGGCTTCCGGCAACGACCCCCATAGCGTTAGGAGGTCTTCAGGCCGATTGGGCACGGCTTTCGGATCTGAAGCGTCTCGTCGCAACGGAGGTCGATACCGCCCGGCGTTCTGTGGCCGCCCAGCTAGCCTATCGCTACATTCGGGTGCAGCCGTGGACCGACGAAACTTGGTGCGAGCTACGTGATCTTGGCCTTTCTTGCGGCCTTAAGTTTCCGGACATCGAGCGTCTCATAGCCGCGAATCGAGATCGCGGCTCAGAGGGGGAGAAAGGCATATCAGGGCCCGAGCTTCCCCACGCAGAGCGGGAACGACGCTCCCCGGACTGGGACGCGATCTTCCAGGGCGTCGACCTGACGGACGCGGATGCGCTTCTGACGGCCTATGCCGCGGTCCGCACCAATGATCTGCCCGGCGACTTTCGTACTTACTTCCGGGAAGCGTTTGCGCGGGTGAGGGTCGGCCGGGCTCCTGAGCTGGTCCGTGCTGTCGCTACCTGGCCGGATTTCGGAATCTTCAACCTGCGAGATCTCCTGGACGCGCTGCCCTCACCCCTCAACCAGCTTTCGCTCCGAAACGCAGTACGGCACGCCGTGCTTACGGCCTGCCGTCGCGAGCCCAAGTGGGCTCAGCGACGCGGTTGGTTCGCTCTGATCCCGTTCGAGAGGCTTCATGCGGAAGGTATTGCACCCGACGAGGACGTGGTTAGCGCCACTTTGGAAGGGTTCACCGCGCAGGTGGATACACTGGGCTCGAGCGAGCTTTTCCAACTGGTCGATTCCCTCGCCGCATGCATGTCGCCCGATGAGGCCGATCAAGCATTGAATTTTGGTATCGACCTTCTTGAAGATGTGTTCCGGCCTGATGACGGCGACGGGCCGTGGCGGCACGAGCTACTTCCGCCTCAACCCCTGATGGCTGCCTTGGCGGGCTACGCCTGGGCGGGTCTCGGCTCCCCGGTGGTCGCCGAACGGTGGCAGTACGCACACGTCGTGAGGTCCGTAGTCGAGCTGGGGTGGGCCGCGTTTCTCGACGCGCTCGTCGATTGGGCAACGACCGGCGCCGCTGGTCCTTTCGTCGATCAGCGGCTGCCATTCTACGAATGGCACGCGCGTCAATGGCTGCTCATCGGGCTCGCTCGCGGCGGGCTCGAGAACCCGGTGGCACTGCGTCCCGCTAGCTCCTTGCTAGGGCTTTGGCTTCGCGTGGAGCATGTACTGATCCGGCAGCTCGCCGCCCAGGCCCTCCAGACCCTCGTGGCTGCCGGCGAACTGCGGGCAGACGAGGCAGGCGACCTCGACTCCATCAACTGCCCTTGCCTGCCTGAGGCGGTGTATATTGGGTGGTTAGACCCTGTAGGGACCGAAGCAACCGCCGCCGAAGAGGCACTTCACGACGACGAGAGATATTACTTTGGCATCGACATTGGACCCTACTGGTTCGAACCGCTTGGGCGCGTCTTCGGTCTCACCGCCGGTGCCATCGAACGACGTGCGTGGCACGCCCTCCGCCAACACATGGGATGGAGAAGAGGGAGCGGATATCGAGAGGATAATCGGCGCACGCGGCGGCTGTACGATGATGGTGAAACAAGCCATTCGCATGGGAGCCTGCCGAAGACAGACAATTTGTCCGCCTATCATGGATATCACGCCATGATGTTCGTTGCTGCCGTTCTGCTCAAGGAGCGACTTGTGCGACGCCACGCCGAAGAATCTACGGACGACTTTCGTGAGTGGCTCTCGCGCTATCTGTTGACACGCGCCGACGGAAGATGGCTTGCCGATCGTCGCGATCCTCGCCTCGCCGTTGATCCTCCACCACCCGCAAGCTATGGCGACAAGTTGTGGCGCTGGAGGGTGACCTCGGATCAGCTAGACAACAAACTGGTGACTGACGATGGGCTCACTGTACTCTGGGGATACTGGACAGGCGGCGAAAGGGATCAGACCGAGACGGTCTCCGTCCGCAGCGCACTAGTTTGTCAAGCCGGCGCGGAGGCGCTCGTAGCAGCCCTTCAGACGGCACCAAAGCTCGGCCGATTCGCCCTTCCCCGAGGTGGCGTGGAAGAGGACCTGCAAGCGGGGTCTCTTACGCTTAGCGGCTGGGTGACGGACGAGAATGTCTCTGACCGCCTTGACGAAGGCGATCCTTGGGCCGAAGGTCTACACTACCCGGGTCCAGCACCCTCAGAGGACACGATCGTGAGGATCAGCTTGGTCGCCTCAGCGGATGGCCGTACCTGGACAACCGGGAGTGGTGGACTGCTCCGGAGCGAGACTTGGAGCCGCATACAGGGCTACGGTCGCCAGGCGGAGACCTTTCCAGGATGGAGACTCAGCGGCGACAAGGAATTCCTGACGTGTCTCCTGGACAGTCTCCCCGAGCACCGTTTAATACTTAGCGTCGAGGTTTGGCGGCACGTGACTCGATACGGCGGTGATAAAGATGACTTCGGGTCGTATCGGTTGCCTTACGTCCGCTACTACCTACTGGAGGCTGATGGTGTCGCTCACTCGCTCTAGAACTGTGCTGGAACTTGGAAAGCGCCTGGTAGACCAGCTTGATATCGAGGATGATTTGTTGGCATCGTGGATGGCACACGACATAGCACAGAAGATCGAGATAGCTGAGGGGGCGCCAGCCGAAGCAAAGGCCGCAGCTCAAGATGCTTGTGCTAAAGCGATCCTGGACCTCTGGCAATACCGAAGCACTCTTCCAAGCCGGTCGCGGCCTTTCGCGAAACTTGAACCGGTACTTCGTACGCTAGCCTCTCTGGATGTGGATCGAACCGACTACCGCTACTGCATCCACGCCCTGCGCGAAGCAGCAACTGCAGATACCGACGACAACACAAAACAGTGGCTCGACCTCGCATTCGGTATTGACTACACAGCACGCCTCTTGATCCAATTCGCTCTACGCTCTGCCGCAGAAAGCACCGTGTCGCATTTAGAACCCTGGGTCGATCTTGCTCGGGAAGCCGGTGCAGATGTAAGTCCTGAGGGCCCCATCGTTAAGTTTCTGGTCCGAGAGGTTGACGAGAGTGAAGCCGCTCAAGTCCGCCAAGGTGCCCTGCTGCGAGAAAGGGTATCCCGGTTAGAAAACTTTGCCAGATTGGCGTCTTCTGTCGCAGAAGAGCTCCGAATCAAGTTGAGTACGGAAAAGAACCAAGCGGGCTAAGCCGGCTCGTCGAGGCTTAGCACCTGCCGTGATTCTTGCTCCCACCGGCAGCAGGCGCCGCGTCCACGTCGCCGATCACGCCAAGCCCGCCGCCGCCTTGCCGTCCCCGGGTGGCGCCCGCAGGACGATCACCGCCGGCTCCCACCAGTCCGCGCCGGGGGTGAACTCGTCGCCCTCGTGGGCGCAGGGGCTCGCGACGTGGTCCTTGCCGTGGAGCGGCTTGCCGCGGTGGCGCGGGCGGTGGAGCGGGTAGGTCTCCCAGCAGACCTTGCAGATGCGGCCGACGACCGGGCCGCGGCGGTCGGCCGGGATCGCGCTCGCGGGGGCGGCTTCGGGGTTGCGGTAGGTCATCGCTCGGACCTCCGGGTTCAGCGCGCGCCGATCAGCTCGCCGCGGGCGAAGAAGAACGCCAGCTCGAGCGCCGCGTTGTCCGGCGAGTCGCTGCCGTGGATCGCGTTTTTCTCGATCGAGGTGCCGTAGAGCGCGCGGATCGTCCCCGGCTCGGCCTTCGCGACGTCGGTTGCGCCCATCACCTTGCGCAGGTGGGCGACCGCGTCGGCGCGCTCGAGCGCGACCGGGACGACCGGCCCCGAGGTCATGAACTCGACCAGGCTGGCGTAGAACGGCCGCCCGGCGTGGACGGCGTAGAACGCGCGCGCCTGCTCGGTCGAGAGGCGCAGGAGCTTGACGCCGCGCAGCGTGAACCCCTCGCGCTCGAGGTGGGCGAGGATCGCGCCGGCGTGGCCGGCGGCGACGGCGTCGGGCTTGATGATGGCGAGGGTGGTCTGGGTCTCGGACACGGTGCGATTCTCCTCCAGCTCGGACCCGGAAGCCGCGGTCGGCCCGCGGCTGGGTTCGGTCGATTCCAGTTTCCGCCGGCGCTCCGCCGGCGCTCAGCCGATCTCCTTCAGCGCGCCCTCGGCGCCCTCGGCCCAGAACGCGGTGCCGACCAGCTCGACCGCTCCGCCCGGGCCGAGCAGCACGGCGGCGCCGGCCGGGATGCCGAGCCCCCAGGTGACGCCGGGCTCGGCGAGGAGCTTCCTCAGCCGCCGGTCGTGCCCGGGGTCGAAGTTGGGCTCGACGACGCCGCCGGGGAGCCAGCCGAGCCCCGGGATCGTCCGCCCGGGGGCGATCGAGCGCGCGACCGCGCCGAGCGACTGCGCGGCGCCGGCGATCGCCACGATCACGCCGCCGGTCCCGAGCCGCTCGAGCAGCGCCTCGTGCGCCGGCGAGCCGGCGAGCGCCTCGATCAGCTTGTCGGCGACGCCGCCGCCGAGGTAGACCGCCGCCACCGCGCGCAGCCGCTCGGCGTTCTTGCCCCGCCGGGCGTCGCGCGGGCGGTAGATCGGGATCGTCTCGGCGGCGCGCTCGAACTCGTCCTCGAGGTAGGCCGCCAGCTCCTCGCCGTAGTCGGTCGAGCCGCTCGCCGCGGGGACGAAGCCGACCGGCCCGGGCGGCGCCTTGGCGATCCAGGCGGCGTCGGCGTCGACCGTCTCGCCGAAGCTGAACTCGCCGCCGCCGAGCAGCGCCAGCCAGCCGGCGCCGGGCTCGGCGAGCGCCGGAGGACGGGGGATGGCGGGGAGCGTCATTCTGGTCTCGCTTCCGGCGCGGGCGCGTGAACGTCTTCGCGAGGGTCTCTTCCGCCGCGCGGGGTCTCCGAGTGCCGCGGGCGCGCGCGCCGCCTCCGCTCAGCGCCCGAGCGCCCGCGCCACCGTGGCGCCGATCGCGGCCGGCGACTCGACGACCGCGATGCCGGCGGCCTCGAGCGCCTGCATCTTCTCCTTCGCCGTCCCCTTGCCGCCGGAGATGATCGCCCCGGCGTGGCCCATGCGCCGGCCGGGCGGCGCGGTGCGGCCGGCGATGAAGCCGACCACTGGGCGGCCGAAGCTCGCCCGATGCTCCGCGATCCACTCCGCCGCGCGCTCCTCGGCGTCGCCGCCGATCTCGCCGATCAACACCACCGCCTCGGTCGCCGGGTCGGCGGCGAACGCCGCCAGGCAGTCGATGAACGAGGTGCCGTTGACCGGGTCGCCGCCGATGCCGACGCAGGTCGACTGCCCGAGCCCGAGGTTGCTGAGCTGCCACACCGCCTCGTAGGTCAGCGTGCCCGAGCGGCTGATCACCCCGACCGGGCCCGGCTCGTGGATGTGCCCGGGCATGATCCCGATCTTCGCCTTCCCGGGCGAGATCACCCCCGGGCAGTTCGGGCCGACGAGGCGCGTCGCCGGGTGGTCGCGCAGGAAGCGGGCGACGTCGAGCATGTCGGCGGCCGGGATCCCCTCGGTGATGCAGATCACCAGCTCGACGCCCGCCGCCGCCGCCTCCATGATCGCGTCGGCCGCGAACGGCGGCGGCACGAAGATGACGCTGGCGTTGGCGCCGGTCGCCGCCCGCGCCTCCTCGACCGCGTCGAAGACCGGGATCCCCTCGACGTCGGCGCCGCCCTTGCCCGGCGTCACCCCCGCGACCACCTGCGTGCCGTACTCGCGGCAGGCGAGCGCGTGGTAGCGCCCCTCGGTGCCGGTGATCCCCTGGACCACGAGGCGCGTCCCCTCGTTCACCCAGATCGCCATTGCTAGCGCCCTCCCGCGGCCGCGGCGACCACCTTCGCGGCGGCGTCGCCCATGTCTGCGGCGAGGACGAAGTCGAACTCGGCGGCGCGCAGGATCGCCCGTCCCTCGTCGACGTTGGTGCCCTCGAGGCGCACGACCACCGGGAGGTCCACCCCGCCCAACTCCTCGAGCGCGCCGACCACGCCGCGGGCGATGCGGTCGGTGCGCGCGATGCCGCCGAAGATGTTGATCAAGACCGCCTCGACCTTGGGGTCGGCGACCAGGATGCGGAACGCGTTGGCGACCGCCTCCTGGCTCGCCCCGCCGCCGACGTCGAGGAAGTTCGCGGGCTCGGCGCCCTCGAGCGCGATGATGTCCATGGTCGCCATCGCGAGGCCCGCGCCGTTGACCATGCACCCGATCGTGCCGTCGAGCTGGATGAAGTTGAGCCGGTGCTTGCTCGCCTCGACCTCGGAGGGCGCCTCCTCGGCGAGGTCGCGCAGGGCGGCGACGTCCGCGTGGCGGAAGAGCGCGTTGTCGTCGAAGCTCATCTTGGCGTCGAGCGCGAGGACGTCGCCCGCGCCGGTGACGAGCAACGGGTTGACCTCGACCAGCGAGGCGTCGGTGCCGGTGTAGGCCTCGACCAGCGCCGCGAAGAGCTTCGCCGCCTGGCGCGCGGTTGAGCCCTCGAGCCCGAGCCCCTTGGCCAGCCGGCGCGCCTGGAACGGCAGGAGCCCGAGGTGGGGATCGACCCGCTCGCGGAGGATCGCCTCGGGGGTCTTCGCCGCGACCTCCTCGATCTCCATGCCGCCGGCGGCCGAGGCCATCATCGCGAGCGCCCGCTCGCGGCGGTCGAGGGTGACCGAGACGTACAGCTCGCGCGCGATCGCGACCGCCTCCTCGATCAGCACCTTGCGCACCGTCTGGCCGCCGGGGCCGGTCTGCGGGGTCACGAGCTGCATGCCCAGGATTTGCGCCGCTTTCGCCTCCGCCTCCTCCGGCGAGGCGGCGAGCTTGACCCCGCCCCCCTTGCCGCGCCCGCCGGCGTGGATCTGCGCCTTGACCACGCAGCGGCCGCCGAGCCGCGCGCAGATCGCGCGCGCCGCGGCCGGGTCGTCGGTCACCTCGCCGCGCGGGGTCGCCACGCCGTGGCGGCGCAGGATCTCCTTGGCCTGGTACTCGTGGATCTTCACGCTTCCCTCCGTCGTGGAGCGGCCCGCCGGGCGGCCTGCGAAACTTGGCGCTGGGGCGCCCGGGGCCGGGCGGGGCTCGTCGAGGCGCGCCGCGGCGGGTCCGGGCGCGCGGAGTCTATCAGGCCGGCGCGACCGCGCGGCGGCGCGGGAGGTGCGCGCGAGGCCGTGCAGCAGGTATCCTGCGAAGACTGTCCGAGCCTCCCGTCGCGGCCGCGCCCGCCGCACGCCGGGACCGCCGGCGGCGGCGCGCCCGCGGGGAGGCCCGATGAGGGAGGTCGCGCGCCATGACGCCCCAGCAAGCAGCGGCTCCGGCCGAGGCCGCGCAGGCGGCTCCGCAGGTCGCCGACCCGGACCCGGTGAGCCTCGCCGAGGCGCTCGCGCGGATGGTCGACAAGGTCAGGGGCTGGGTCGAGGACCTGGTCGTCAGCCTGCCCAACATCGCGGCCGCGGTCCTGGTCATGATCGCGGCCGGGCTGCTCGCCCGCCTGGCGCGCCGCCTGGTGCGCCGGGGGCTCGAGCGCGTCCACGCGCCGGTCCAGATCGCCGCCCTCGGGGGCACGGTCACCGCCATGGTGGTGATCGGCGCCGGCATGCTGGCCGCGCTCGGCGTCGTCGGCCTCGAGAGGACGGTGACGTCGCTGCTCGCCGGCGCCGGCATCGTCGGCCTGGCGATCAGCTTCGCCTTCCAGGACATCGCGACCAACTTCATCGCCGGCGTCTACCTCGCGCTCAAGCGGCCGTTCTCGATCGGCGACGTCGTCGAGACCAACGGCTACTTCGGCACCGTGCGTGCGATCACCCTGCGCTCGCTCGAGCTCCAGGTGCCGCAGGGGATGATCGTGCGCATCCCCAACAAGATGGTGATCGAGAACCCGTTCACCGGCTACTCGACCGGCGAGCAGCGGATCGACCTGCGGAGCGGCGTCTCCTACGCCGACGACCTCCCGCGCGCCCGGGAGATCGCGACTGCGGCGATCGAGGGGGTGAGCCGGCGCCTCCCCGACCGCCCGGTCGAGTTCTTCTGGGAGGCGATCGGCGACAGCTCGATCAACTTCGTGGTCCGGTTCTGGATCCCCTTCCGGGTGCAGACCGACATGCTCGCCGCCCGGAGCGAGGCGATCGAACGGCTCAAGGTCGCGTTCGACGGCGCCGGGATCACCATGCCCTACCCGATCCAGACCCTCGATTTCGGCGTCCCCGACGGCGAGAAGCTGTCCGACCAGCTCGCGGCGTGGCGGCCGCACAAGCCCGGGGCGGAAAAGCCGAGCCGCTGAGCGCCGCCGTTCGGAGCGCGCCGGGCCGCCGCCGGGACCGCCGGCTCCGCGTTCCCGGCGGCCTGCGCCCCTCCCCGGCCGCCACGGAGGGGTAGACTCCGCGCCATCCCGTGAGCGACACCTCGGCCACCCTCGGCTCGCTGATCATCGCGCTCGGCCTCGGCCTCCTGGTCGGGCTCGAGCGCGAGCGCGCGGCGTCGCCGCTCGCCGGCGTGCGCACGTTCGCGCTGGTCACCGTGCTCGGCACCGTGTGCGGGCTGCTCGCGGTCGATTTCGGCGGCTGGGTGGTCGCGCTCGGGCTGCTCGCCCTGGCGGCGCTGATCGTCGCCGGCAACCTGGCGCTGAGCCGCGGCGGCGAGACCGATCCCGGTCAGACCACCGAGGTCGCGATGCTCCTGATGTTCGGGGTCGGCGCCTACCTCGCGGTCGGCGAGCGCGCGGTGGCGGTGGTGCTCGGCGGCACGGTGGCGGTGCTGCTCCAGCTCAAGGCGCGGCTCCACGAGTGGGCGGGCCGGATCAGCGAGCGCGATTACACGGCGATGATGCGCTTCGCGCTGATCTCCCTGGTCGTCCTGCCGGTCCTCCCCGACCGCGCCTACGACCCCTGGGGCGTGCTCAACCCGCGCCAGGTCTGGTGGATGGTGGTGCTGATCGTCGGCATCGGCCTCGCCGCCTACGTCGGCCGCAAGCTCCTCGGCGAGCGCGCCGGGACGCTGGTCGCGGGACTCCTGGGCGGCGCGGTGTCGAGCACCGCGACCACCGTCTCCCAGGCGCGGCGCAGCCACGGCTGGGGCGCGGGGAAGGCGGTCGGCGCCGCCGCCGCGATCATCGCGCTCGCCTCGGCGGTGGTGATCGTGCGCATGCTGATCGAGGTCGCGGTCGTGGCGCCGGGCTTCCTGCGCGCCGCCGCGCCGCCGCTCGCGACGCTCCTCGCGGTGCTCGCCGCGCTCGCGCTCGCGCTCTGGTTCACCGCCACCCGCGACGGCACGGTGGTCGAGGACCCGGGCAACCCGGCCGAGCTGCGCCCGGCGCTCTACTTCGCCGTCCTCTACGCCGTCGTGCTGGTGGCGGTGTCGGCCGGCCAGCGCTACCTGGGCGCCGGCGGCCTCTACGCCGTCGCCGCCGTCGCCGGCCTGACCGACGCCGACGCGATCACCCTCTCGACCGCCCGCCTGGTGCGCGACGGCGCGCTCGCCCCCGACGTCGGCCGGCGCGCCCTGGTGATCGCGGCGATGGCCAACCTGGTGTTCAAGGGCGGCGCGGTCGCGGTCCTCGCCGACCGGCGGCTGCTCGTGCGGGTGGGGGCGGTCTACGCCGCGGCGCTCGCGGCCGGAGGCGTTCTGCTGGTCCTCCGCTAGTCGCCAGTCAAGAGGCTGCCACGACGCTGATGCGGGCGGTTCGCCGGGAGCTGGGGTTGTGCTTGATCACAATCTCGACGTCCTGGTCGAGCGTCGTCAGCAGCGTCATCAGCCGTTCCACCGAGAAGCCGGTGAGCTTGTAGTTTCGCAGCGCGGAGACCTTCGGTTGCGTGAGGCCCAGAACCTCGGCGGCCTCCACCTGCGTGAGCTCGCTCTGATCGAGCAACTGATTGAGCGCATAGGCCAGCCGCAGCTTGGCCTGGCGCTCGGGCGCATCCGGATAACCCAGGTCCGCAAAGACGTTACGCGTACCGTGAATCACCTCGTCTACCTGTTCTTTACTCCGACCTCCTCGACGCGCCATATTGCTCCTCATAGTCCCGCTGTGCGACCTTGAGCCGCCTCGTGATGAGATCGACATCCCTCTTGGCAGTCCGAACGCCGGACGGGGACTTCTTCTGAAACGCGTGTAGCACGTAGACAGCCTCCGCGAATCGGACCGTGTAGACCGCTCGGAATGCGTTGCCTTCGTGCGACTCGACGATCTCCAGGACGCCGGGCCCAAGGCCCTTCCACGGTTTCGCAGTCGGCGCCGCACCGCCGAACTGCGCGATCCCGAGCGCGTTCCCCATGTCGTCCTTGACCGCCTCCGGGAACCCCAGGAAGTCCCGCTTGGAGGAGCCTACCCAGTGGAGCGGCTTCTCGCGGGCTGCCAGCACCCGGCGCACGGGAGAATCATCCCATTCTTGGGATATCTGGGTCAAGTCGGATAGAGCCGTCGCGATGGCCACCACGTTCCCGGCCGCAACCGCTACCGGCGCGAGCGGCGCGGTCGCCGTCGAAGACGATGGCGCCCCGGGCGTCGCAGGTCAGATTCAGGTGCTCGGCGAGAAAGTCCAGCCGGCGGCGCCCTACGGCACCCGCAGCGCCAGGATCGTCTGGTCGTCCTCGCGCGGGGCGCCGCCGGTGAAGCGCTCGAGGTCGGCGAGGAGGCCGTCGCGCAGCGCGGCCGGGCCGCCGGCGGCGTGGCGGCGGAGGCTGTCCTCGAGGCGGTCGAAGCCGTACAGCTCGTCGCTGCCGTCGCGCCGCGCCTCGACCACGCCGTCGCTGTAGAAGAACAGCGTGTCGCCCGAAGCGAGGGGCACGCCTTCGACGCGCACCGGCAGCGGGTCGCGCACGCCGAGCGGGTAGGCGACCGACTCCAGGGCGTCGACCCGGCCGTCGGCGGCGATCCGGTAGGGGAAGAGGTGGCCGGCGCTGGCGAAGCGGAGCTGCCGCCGCCGGGGGTCGAGGAGAGCGTACGAGAGCGTGGTCAGCAGGCGCTTGCGCGCGGTCTGGTAGACCATGCGGTTCATGGTGCGGAAGACCGCGGCGACCTCGGGGTCGAAGGTCACCTGCACCGCGAGCGCCGAGCGCGCCATCGACATCACGAGGCCGCTCGAGACCCCGTGGCCGGCGACGTCGCCGACCGCGAGCGCGAGCCGGCCGTCCGCGAGCGCGAGCACGTCGTAGAAGTCGCCGCCGACCTCGGTCGCCGGCCGGTAGGCGTGCGCGATCTCGACCCCGTTGAGGCTCGGCGGCAGCTCGGGGAGGATCGACGACTGGATCTGGCGCGCGGTCTCGAGCTCCACCCGCTGGCGCTCGCGCTCGGCGATCCGCCGCACGTGCGGGGGCACGTCCTCGTAGCGGTAGACCAGCTCCTCGCCGCCGGCGAGCCAGCGGACGCTCGCGAGCATCGGCAGGGCCACCGCGAGCAGCGCCAGCCCGCCCTGGAGCTGGAGCCCGGGGTCGGCGGTGGCGAGCAGCGGCAGCGCCCGCGGCAGCACCAGCGCGGTGGCCGAGGCGAGCACCGTGGTCAGCAGGTCGTAGCGCACGAAGAGCCAGACCAGGAAACCGCTGCAGACCAGGCCGAGGGCGAGGTCCCAGCCGGCCGAGTTCACGGCCAGGTCCGGGCCGAGGAGCAGGGCGCTGAGCACCGCCACCGCCGACGGTCCCAACCAGCGGCCCAACGCGCGCACCGCCGCCGGCACCAGCAAGAGACGCCCGAACAGCTCGCCATAGAGCGCGAACGGCACCGCGAACAGCACCAGCGCCACGCCCGGCCACGCCGTGCTCTCCCACCACGGCCCGAACAGGCCCGACGCCGACAGCAGCGCCCCCTGATGCCTGAACAGCCAGGCCAGCGCCAGCGAGACCGCGACCAGCGCGCAGCCGGCGGCCGGCCCGCGCAGCGCCGAACGGGCGAAGGTGGCGTTGGTCCAGCGGCCGAGGAAGAGGGCGTCGAACGCGGCCAGCTTGCCGCCCCAGCGCTCCCGGCAGAGCGCCTCGCCCACCGACCACGAGAGCGCCGCGATCGCGGCGACCGCGGCGAAGTAGAGGATCACCAGCATCAGCCCCCAGGCCCAGGTCACCTGGGCACGTGAGAGCGGGCCGAGACCGACGAACTGGGTCGCCGAGCGCGCCGACATGACGATCAGCAGGGCGCCGGTGGCGAACACCACGGCGAACACCTGGACCGCCCGCTTCACCCCCACCTCGCCCGCGTGATAGCGGCGCAGGAAGAAGACCGCGACGATCGGGAACAGGAGGTAGAGGATCAGGAAGCGGGCAGTGCCGAGCAGGACCACCGGCTGCCGCCGCTGCTGGAGCACCCGGTCCTCGGGATCGTCGATCCAGGTGTCGAAGCCGGCCAGCCGGTCGCCGGCGAAGGCCACTTCCAGCCCGTAGGCGACCTCCTCGCCGAGCGCGCGCTCGCGATCGCGGTAGCGCACGGTGGTGTCGGTGCGGTGGCCGAGGTCCTCGCGCCGGATCTCGGGCTCGCCGTAGCGCGCCGGATCGATCCTCTGGCGGACCAGGAACTCCTCGGCGCGCCGCCGCGCCGCCTCCGGATCGACGCTCCCCTCACCCTCCTCGCGCTCGACCTGGAGGCGCAGCCCGGCGACCTCGCCCTGCGGGGTGACCGCGGCGCGGTAGGTCCAGGCCTGGGAGCGGGCGCCGGGCGGAAAGACCGTGACCTGCCATTCCAGCACCTCGCGCGCCAGCCGGCTCCGCCACGGGTCGGCCGCGGTCTCGCCGTCGGCCTCCGCCGCCAGCTCGGCGTGCCGCAGCCGCTCCTCGAGCGTCGGACGAAAGATCAGGACGCTGACCACGTAGGGGTCGGCGACCGGCTCGCCCAGCTCGCGCAGCCGCTCGAGCGCGATCGCCTTGGCCTCGGCGCGGGAGATCCGCCAATCGTCCGGCAGCGCCGGATGCAGCCGCGGCAGCAGCCACGCCGTCAACGCGGCCGCGGCCACGCCGAGCGCCGCCCACGCCGCGGTGTCTCTGAGCTTCGTCATCGGCCGGCTCGTCCTCCGCGGCGGGCTAGGCGAAATCGAGTGGGCTCGCCGGAGCGCCCCTGCTCTTCGTCATCGCCCGGTTCGTCTTCCGCTCGCCGTTGCGGTCCCCCGAGCTACTACGTGCCGGCGCCGGGAGGGTTCAGGCCTCGCTACGCCGGCAGCGCCGCGACCAGCTCGCGCACCGCCGCGGCCGAGGCCTCGAGCGCCGCTTGCTCCTCGGCGCTCAGCTCGAGCTCGATCACCTCCTCGAGGCCGCCGCGGCCGAGCTTGACCGGCACCCCGACGAACAACCCCGAAAGCCCGTACTCCCCCTCGAGGTAGGCGGCGCACGGGAGGATCTTCTTCTTGTCGCGCAGGATCGCGGCCACCATGTCGTAGACCGCGGCCGCCGGCGCGTAGTAGGCCGAGCCGGTCTTGTAGTAGTTGACGATCTCGCCGCCCGCCTTGCGCGTGCGCTCGTTGATCGCCTCGATGCGGTCGGCGGCGAGCAGGTCGGGGAGCGGGATGCCGTTGACGGTGGCGTAGCGCGGCAGCGGCACCATGGTGTCGCCGTGGCCGCCGAGGACGAAGGCGTCGACGTCCTCGACGCTCACCCCCAGCTCGGCGGCGATGAAGTAGCGCATGCGCGCGGCGTCGAGCACGCCCGCCATCCCGAACACCCGCCGGCGCGGGAAGCCCGAGACCCGGCGCGCGACCTCGCACATCGCGTCGAGCGGGTTGGTGACCAGGATCAGGATCGTCTCCGGCGAGCGCGCGACCAGCTCGCGCACGACCGCACCGACGATCTCGGTGTTGATCTTGAGCAGGTCGTCGCGGCTCATCCCGGGCTTCCGGGCGAGGCCGGCGGTGACCACGCAGACGTCGCTGCCCGCCGTCGGGCCGTAGTCGCCGCCGCCGGCGATCTTCGAGGTGAAGCCGAGCACCGGCGCCGACTCCATCATGTCGAGCGCCTTGCCGGTGGCGAGGTCGGCGGCGACGTCGACCATCACCACGTCGGCGAGGTCGGCCTCCGCGATGCGCTGGGCGGCCGTCGCGCCGACATTGCCGGCGCCGACCACCGTGACCTTGTGATCCATCTTCCGAGCCTCCTGGGATCAGGCCTCGCGGCCGTGGGCGATCGAGGGTGGGATTGCGCGGCCGGCCCGGCGGGGACCGGCCGGGGCGACGGTATCACACGGGATCGCGTGCTAGATTGCCCCGCCCATGGACCGCCCGCCGATCGACTGGGAGCGGCTCGCCGGCGCCGCCCGCGCCGCGCGCGCGAGCGCCCACGCCCCCTACAGCGGCTACCCGGTGGGCGCGGCGGTGCTCACCGGCGACGGCGCCGTCCACGCCGCGGGCAACGTCGAGTTCGCGATCCCGGCGCTCTCGATCTGCGCCGAGCGGCTGGCGGTCGCGGCCGCGCTCGCGGCCGGGCGCAAGGACCTCCTCGCCCTCGCCGTGGTCACCGCCTCCTCCCCCCCGGCCCGCCCCTGCGGCCTCTGCCGCCAGGCCCTGGCCGAGGTCGCCCACGACCTGCCGATCCTCTGCCTCAACGACGCCGGCGAGACCGCGACCACGACCCTCGCCGAGCTGCTCCCGGCGCCCTTCCGCACCGACGCCGGGGCGCCGGGGCGGTACGGGGGCGGGTAGGCGGCCGTGTATCCTCGCGAATCGCGCCGCCGTCGCCGTCCCATGAAGAACCATCCCCCGAGGCACCGAGCCGCCCTGCTGTCGCTGCCGCTGCTCGTCTGGGCGCTCGCCTGCGGCGAGCGGTCCCCGGCGCCGGGCGCGGGGCCGGCCGCCGGCGGCGGCGGGAGCGGAGCCGCGGCCGCGACCGGGAAGGAGAAGCTGTCGCGGATCGACGCGCTGCGCTCGCTCCCCTACCTCGATTTCGCGTCGGAGACGGCGACGCCGGACGAGGGCGGGGTGACGCTCCACGACGACGCGCGCGCCTATCCGGGCTACAACCTCTACACCCTCCGCGCCCAGTGCGCCGCCGAGCTGATCGACATGTCGGGCCGCCTGGTCAACCGCTGGCAGGTGTCGCCGTGCGACGAGTGGCAACGCGCCGTGCTGCTCCCGAACGGCGACCTGCTCGCCATCGGCCGCTCCCGGCGCACGCGCTTCCTGCTGCGCTTCGATTTCGACGGCGACCTGCTGTGGCGGCGTGAGCTGCCGACCCATCACGACGTCGAGCTGACGCCCTCCGGCGACATCCTCGCGATCACCCTGCACCCGCGCGACGAGCTGATCGACGGCGGGGTGATGAGCATCCGCGACGACCACTTCACCCTCGTCGACCCCGGCGGCGCCGAGGTGCTGGCGTCGGTCTCCCTCTACGACGCCTTCCGGCGCGCCGAGGCGCGCACCGGGCGGCGGCTGCTCGAGACCGTGCACGCCGTGCAGGGCGACACCAAGGACTTCTTCCACACCAACTCGGTCGAGTGGATGGACCAGCGCCACCTCTTCGGCACTCATCCGCTCTACGATGCGCGCCACGTGCTGGTCTCGATCAAGCACCAGGACCTGGTGGCGATCCTCGACTGGGACGAGCGCGCGCTGGTCTGGTGGTGGGGCCGCGGCGAGCTGGACGGCCAGCACGACGCGACGCTGCTCGACAACGGCAACATCCTGCTCTACGACAACGGGCTGCTGCGCGGGTGGGGGCGCGCGCTCGAGCTCGACCCGCGGAGCGGGCAGATCGTCTGGCAGTACGTCGCCAGCCCGCCCGAGGAGCTCTACACCCGCGGCCTCGGATCCGCCCGGCGGCTGCCCAACGGCAACACCCTGATCGGAGAGTCCGAGCGCGCCCACGCGTTCGAGGTCACCCGCGACGGCGAGGTGGTGTGGGACTTCCTCGTGCCGCACGTCAACGAAGAGGGACGCCGCGTCAACTTCGTCCGCATCGTCCGCCACGACAAGGAGGCGATCGAGGACCTGCTGCGCGCCCGCCGGCGCCGCCAGCGCGACGCCGCCGCGGCGCGGTGAGGGGCGCTCGCTCCCTCAGCCGCCGGCGGCGCCCAGGACCTCGGTCACGAGCCACCAGACCCCGACCGCGAGGATCGCCCCGGGCACCGCGAACCGGAGCCAGACGAGCAGCAGGCGCCGGCCGGGCGCGTCGGCGCCGCCGAGCTGCGCGAGCGCCCGCGCCCGGCCCAGCGACCAGCCGACGGCGAGCACCGCGCACAGCGCGCCGAGGGTCTGGAGGCCGGAGCCGAAGGTCAGGTCCCAGGGGACGAACACCCGCAGGTTGAGCATCGGCGGCAGCGCGAAGAGGAAGACCACCCCGACGATCAGCCACACCGCCCGGCGGCGCGACAGCCCGGTGTTGTCGGTGACGCCGGCGATGAGCACCTCGAGCGCGGCGACGTCGGAGAGCCAGGCGGCGCCGAGCAGGCCGGCGAAGAAGAGCAGGCCGAAGAGGCCGCCCGCGGGCATCGCGGCGAACACCTGCGGCAGGGTGTGGAAGAGCAGGCCCGGCCCGCTCGCCGGCTCGAGGCCGAACGCGAAGACCGCGGGCAGGATGGCGAGCCCGGCGAGCAGCCCGGCCGCGAGGTCGCCGCCGGCGGTCCAGAACGCGCTCGCCGCCAGAGGCTCGCGGTCGCCGAGGTAGGAGCCGTAGACGACCATGAAGGTGCCGCCGAGCGAGAGCGAGAAGCAGGCCTGGCCGACCGCCGCGAGCACCGCGCCCGGGGTCAGCGCCGCCGGATCGGCCTTGAGCAGGTACCACTCGACCCCGGCCCACGCCCCGGGCAGGGTCAGCGCGCGCACGATCAGCACGCCGAGGATCGCGAGCAGCAGCGGCATGATCACCTTGCTCGCCCGCTCGACGCCCGCGCGTAAGCCCCGCAGCAGGACGCCGGCGCAGGCGAGCAGGATCGCCGCCGAGCAGGCGATCTGGAGCGCGAACGAGCGGCCGTCGAACCCGGCCGCGGGCGGCAGCACCGCACCCTCGGCCCAGGGCAGCCGGACCAGCCGCGCCGCCTCGCCGAGCGCGTAGTAGAGCACCCAGCCGAGGGCGTCGGTGTAGTAGGCGGTGGCCGCGGTGACGCCGAAAAACAGCAACCAGCCGAGCGGGCGGCCGAGCGGGAAGCCGGCGCGCTCGAACGCGCCCACCGGGCCGCGCCGGGTGGCGCGGCCGAGCGCCCACTCCGCCATCAGCGCCGGCACGCCGAGCAGCGCCACCGCCGCCACGTAGACGAGGACGAACGAGGCGCCGCCGAAGCGGCCGGTCATGTAGGGGAAGCGCCAGACGTTGCCGAGCCCGACCGCGACCCCGATCATGGTCGCGAGCAGCCCGAAGCGGGAGGCGAAGCTCGCGCGCGCGGCCGCGGTCATCGCGTGCCGGCGCTCCTCGTCCCGGCGCGCTCGGCCGGTCCGCTCATCGCGCGACCGCCCGGGCGAGGGCGTCGAGCGCGCGGTCGACATCCTCGAACGTGTTGTAGAAGTGAGGCGCCAGGCGGATCGCCGGCCCGCGCGCCGAGGCGATCACCCCCTCGCGGCGCAGCGCCACCTCGACCGCCGCGGAGTCCTCGACCAGAAACGCCGTCGAGGGCGTCTTGCGCTCCGCGTCGCGCGGCCCGTGCACCGCCAGCCCGCGCGTCGCCCCGCCCTCGAGCAGCCGTCGCGACAACACCCGCGTCCAGTCACGGATGCGCACCGGGCCGACCTCGCGGATCACCTCCATCCCCGCCCGCGCCACGTAGGCGGCCGCCACCGGCGGCGTCCCGGTGTCGAAGCGGGCCGCGGAGTCCGCCCAGTCGAGGACGTCCGCGCGGAAGGCGAACGGATCGCGGCGCCCGAACCAGCCGGTGACCGCCGGGCGCAGCCGCTCGACCAGCTCGCGGCGGACGTAGAGGAACGCGATGCCGGGGATCCCGAGCAGGTACTTGAGGTTGCCCGCGGCGAGGAAGTCGATGCCCGCCGCGCGCACGTCCACCGGCACCACGCCGAGGGTCTGGTAGGCGTCGACGTAGAGCCAGGCGCCGGCGCGGTGCGCCCGCTCGGCCAGCTCGGCGAGGTCGAGCAGCGCGCCGTTCTGGTAGTAGGCGTGGCTGGCCGAGACCACGAGCGTCCGCTCGTCGAGCCGGCCCTCCCAGCCTGCGGGGTCGACCTCGCCGCCGGCCAGCGGCACCCAGTCGACCTCCAGCCCCCAGCGCTCCGCCGCCGCCAGCCAGACCTGCCCGACGCACGGGAACTCGGCGGCGGTCGCGACCACCCGGCGGCGCGGCCCGGCGGGCTCGAGCGCGCTCGCCAGCGAGGCGGTCGCCGCCGAGACCGAGGTCGACACCGCGACCTCCTCCGGCGCGGCGCCGATCAGCGCCGCGAACGCCCCGCGCGCGGCCTCGACCTCCGCCATCCAGCGCCCCCAGTCCATGCCGTCGCGGCGCCAGGACTCGAGGTAGTTTTCGGCCGCCGCCCGGGTGCGCTCGAGCTGAGGCGACTGCGAGCAGTGGCACATCGGGACGGCCGACCCGAGAATCGGGATCGTCCGCCGCCAGGCGTCGAGGTCGTAGGCGGGATGCTCCACGGGTCGCGCGATCATAGCCGCGAGGGGCGCGCGCGTCCGCCGGCCGCCCACCCGTCGTAGCATGGAGCGAACCCGGGAGCACGCCATGACCGAGCGCGAAGACCTCACCCGCGGCGTCGAGGGCGGCGACGGCATCACCGTCCTGCGCGCCAGCGAGACCCACCGCGACTGGAACGGGATCCGCTACAAGACCGGCCTGTCGGCGAAGAACGTGGGCGCGACCAAGCTGTCGATGAACGTCGCCACCATCCCGCCCGGCGGCGTCGCCCGCGCCCACGTCCACGTCGGGTTCGAGCTCATGCTCTACATCCTCGAGGGCCGGGTGCGCCACGAGTACGGCCCGGGGCTGACCAAGACCGTCGACAACCGGGCCGGCGACTTCCTCTTCATCGCGCCCGGCGTCCCGCACGAGGTGTTCAACTTGAGCGCCACCGAGCCGGTGGTGGCGGTGGTCGCGCGCTCGGACGCCTCGGAGTGGGAGAACATCGTCCCCTACGACCGGGAGCGGGGCTAGGCGCCGGCCTCACACCTCTACGAACTCGGCCGCGACCCGGCGCGGGATGATCCCGGCCGCGAAGCCGCGGTCGAGCAGGAGCTGGACCGCGCGCCGGCCGGCGTCGCCGTAGCCCCGGGTCCAGTCGTTGACGTACATGCCGACGAAGCGGTCCGAGCGCGCGGGGTCGTCCTCGAGGCCGCGGGCGTAGCGGACGGCGTAGAGCATCGCCTCGCCACGGTGGTCGAGGGCGTAGGCGATGCTCGCGGTCAGCAGCCGACAGAGCCGCCGCTGGAGCGCCTCGTCGAGATCGCGCCGGATCGCGTTGCCGCCGAGCGGCAGCGGGCCGCCGGTCTCGTCCTTCCACCATGCCCCGAGATCGACCACCGCGGCGAGCCCCTCGTCGCCGTAGGTGAGCTGCCCCTCGTGGATCACGACCCCGGCGTCGTGCTCACCCGCGGCGACCGCGGGGAGGATGCGGTCGAACGGCACCACCGCGGTCGCGACCTCCGGCAGCCAGAGCCGGAGCGCGAGCGCGGCGGTGGTCAGCTCGCCCGGGATCGCGACCGTGCGCCCGGCGAGGTCGGCGCGCGCCAGCGGCTCGCGCGCGACCACCACCGGCCCGTAGCCGTCGCCGAACGAGGCGCCCGAGGGCATCAGCCGGTAGCGGTCGGCGAGGTGGGCGTAGCCGTGGAACGAGACCGCGGTGATCTCGTAGGTCCCCGCGAGCGCCGCCCGGTTGAGCGTCTCGATGTCGGCCAGCGTGTGCCGGATCTCCAGCCCCTCGTCGTCGAGCAGCCCCTGGGTCATCGCGTAGAACATGAACGCGTCGTCGGAGTCCGGGCTGTGGGCGACGCGGATCGTGCGCGCGGGGGCGGCTTCGGCCATGGCGCGGGGGAGGGTATCACCGCGATGCGGGCGGGCCACCCGTCAGCCCCCGCCGCCGGCCAGATCGAGGAAGCGCAGCGCCATCTCCGGGCCGGCGCCCTCCTCCTCGTGCTTGAAGAAGACGAACGCCTCCGCCCAGCCGGTGGCGCGCACGCGCTCGGCGCGCGCCGCCAGCTCGGCGTCGGCGTAGTCGCAGCGGCGCAGGCGGAGGTAGCCCCAGCTCGCGGTCGCGACCAGCTCGGCCTCGGGCTCCTCGTCGGTCTCGGAGACGACCAGGGCGCAGTCGCGGGCGCGGAGCAGCGCGCGGATCTCGTCGTCGGCCCACGACTCGTGGCGGAACTCGAACGCCGCGCGGGTGCCGGCCGGGAGCAGCTCGAGGTAGGCCGCGAGCCGCGGCGCGTCCTTGCGCAGGTAGGGCGGCATCTGGAACAGCAGCGCGCCGAGCTTGTCGCCGAGCGGGCCGGTCACCCGCAGCAGGTACTCGGTCTCGCTCTCGGCCTCCTTGAGCCGCTTCTGGTGGGTGATCCGGCGCGACGCCTTGAGCGCGAAGCGGAAGCCCGCCGGCACCTGGTCGGCCCAGCTCTGCACGACCTTCGCCTTGGGCAGGCGGTAGAACGTGTTGTTGATCTCGACCGCCGGGAGCTTCTCGCCGAAGAAGCGCAGCCGCTCGCCCGCCGGCAGGTCCTCGGGGTAGAACCTGCCCTGCCACTCGTCGTAGGCGAAGCCGCTGGTGCCGGCGTAGATCCGCATCGCGGGGCGATCATGCCAGATCGCCGGCGACGCGGCCCCGGCGCGGCCGGAGGCGGCGACGGCGACGGCGCGGTCCCCCCGGCACCCCGACACCGAGCTCGGGGCGCGACCCCGGCGGCCGCCGCCCGCCGCGAACGCGGC
>CAZNIX010000011.1:25863-29115 GCA_964573125.1 uncultured Thermoanaerobaculia bacterium | reverse complement strand
GACCACCTCCGCCCGAACCCACGTTGCGGTCGGCGTAGGTCGACCGGATCGCGCCCCCGTCCGCCCTGATCACACCCGAGCCCGTCAGCACGTCCGCCACGATCCGCACCGTCCCACCGGCACCGCCCGGACGGCTCGCGTTGTCCACGCCCCTGCCGTTGGCCAGCACCGACCCGTCCAGGACCACCGAACCCGCCACGATCTCCACCACACCCCCGCCCGGCTCCCCGTCGCCCGTCCCGTCCTCGTCCTGCGACCCGCCGCCGCCCGCAAGCCGTGGCCGCACCACGCTGTCGTAGACCTCGCCCGACGTTCCCGCGACGTCCCACCACGAACCCCAACCCCCGTGGCTGCCACCGGCGTCCGACAGCGGTCCCGACACCCACGGCGGTGCACCGCCCTCGGGCGCTCCGCTCACGCCTCCCGAGTACCCCAGACCCGTCACGTCCACGGTCGCGCCGGTCTCGATGGTCAGCGTGCCCGCAGCCTCCAGCCGCAGAGTGCCCCCTTCGGCCGGAGTCACCACCGCTCCGGAAACGACCTTCAGGTCGGTCGCCACGATCTCGCCACTCAGCCTCGCGGCTCCGGCGACCTCCATCGTTCCCGCCAGCGTCCGGTCGCGCACGACCAAACCCGACCCACCGAGCACCTCTACCCGGTCGAACCGGTGCTCGCCCCGATACGACGCCGCGCCCGACACCGCACCGGCACCGGCCAGCAGTGCTCGACCCCCGGCATCGATCGCCAGCACCTCGAACACCCCCAGCTCGCTCCCGCCGACGTCGAGCAGCACCATCCACGCACCATCCCACCGCGGACGCAAGACCTCCCCGGCGGTCATCCAGGCATCCGGCCCCGCCACCTCCCAGGCCACCACCGAGCCCATCCCCAACTCGGGCAACTGGGTGTCCGCAACCCGGCCAGCACACGGAGTCGAGTGCTCGATCCGCAACTCCCCGTAGGTCATCGAGCCATCGCGCACGAACACCGTCCCCGGGGCGGCGCACCCGAGCACCTGCCAGTTTGCGCCGGAGTAGCGCAGGGCTCCCGACGCCGACACCTGACCCATGAACGTGAACCCCGACGGACTGCCCGCCTCCAACGCCACGCGACCACCTCCGCCCGAACCCACGTTGCGGTCGGTGTAGGTCGAACGGATCCAGCCCCCGTCGGCCCGGATCACACCCGAACCCGACAGCATGCCCGCCTCGATCCGCACCGTCCCCCCCGCACCGCCCGGACGGCTCGCGTTGTCGGCGGCCCCGCCGTTGGCCAGTACCGAACCGTTCAGGACCACCGAACCCGCCACGATCTCCACCACACCGCCGCCCGGCAGGCCGTCGCCCGTCCCGTCCTCGTCCCGCGATCCACCACCACCCGAAAGCCGTGGCCGCACCACGCTGTCGTAGACCTCGCCCGATGTCCCCGCGACGTTCCACCACGAACCCCATCCCCCGTGGCTGCCACCGGCGTCCGACAGCGATCCCGACACCCACGCCGGTGCACCCCCCGCCGGCGATCCGACCGTCCCACCCGCGTATCCCAGGCTCGACACGTCGAGCTGCGAACCCGTCTGGAGGCGGAACTCGCCGGCGATGTCGAGCGCGAGCGGCTGGCCGGCGACGCTCTTCAAGGTCGCCCCGTTGAGCAGCACGAGCGACGCGGGCGCCAGCGGCGTAGATGCCGTGAAGGTGCCGGCACCCAAGGTCAGATCGCTACCGTCCCACGCGGAGTCGAGGGTCTGGTTGCCGGTGAGCAGCGGGCCCGCCGGGACGCGGACCGTGTGCTCGACCCAGCCTGTATTGCCGGCATAGTCCCAGGCCTGGATGCGCAGGACGTAGATCGAGCCCACCGGGGCCGAGACGGGAACGGTCCACTCGAAGATGCCGCTCAGCGAGGCTTGAGCCACCGTCGTCACCTCGCCGATCAGGTCGCCGTTGATACGGCGCTCGTAGCGTTCGATCAGGTGATCGTCAGTGATGGTGAAGTCGATGTCGACGGGCGTCCCGCCCAGAACGACCTCGCCGTCGGGCGGTTGCGCAGTTGTGATTGCGACCGCCGGCGGGTTCGGGTCGGCGCTGGGCCGCAGCTCGACCGTCACCGAGTCGGCAACGGTCATGCCCGAGAGATCCGTGAGCTCGACGGTGAGGACGTGGTCCGCGACCTCGGCTTGAGGCGGCACGATCAGGCTGCCCGTGTGGGGTGCGATGGTGGTGACCGACGACCTGGATCCGGCGAGCGAGAACGCGAGCTCGCGTACGCCGAGCAGGTTCGACACGTCGGCGGCGACGGTGAGCGGCTCGCCGGCGACGAACCAGTCGCCGTCCTGCGGCTCGCTGATCTCGAACGACGGCTCGTAGCCCGGCGTCCACTCCGAGCCCGGCTCGACCTCGGCGGGCACCGTGCTCCACACCGGGTTGCGCGCGATGCCGCGGGCGCCGCCGCGGACGGTCACCTTGTCGAAGCGGTAGAGGCCGGCGTAGGCGTCGCCGGCTTGCGCGGTCAGGCTCGCCTGCGAGGTGTCGAGGAGCAGGGTCTGCCCGGTGTTCGAGAGCACGGGCCAGAGCGTGCCGGTGTCGCCGTCGAGGTAGACCTCGGCGCCGGCGACGCTGTCGGGGAAGGCGGCGTCGGGGTCGGTGATCGAGCCGGCGTCGGCCGTGCCGACGGTGCCCGGCAGCAGCGCCAGCAGCTCGGTGAACTGGTCGGTCGCCACCCCGCGGTTGTCGAGGATCAGCTCGCCGAGCGGCTGACCGTCGAGCTTGAGGTAGAGGGTGCCCGCGGCGCCGCAACGGTCGGGAGCTGGAGCATCGCCGCCGCCGGCAGCGGTCCGCGCGAGGAGGCCGGCGTCGAGCGTCGCCGCGTAGAGCGCGATCCGCCCACCCGAGCCCGCGGCGTGCAGCCCGGTGCCGGCCGCCCCGGCAGCCGAGACTGTGCCCGCTCCGGAGACCGAGTCGGCGTCGAGCCGGACCGAGCCGCCCGCGCCCGCCCGCCCCGATCCCGCGCTGGCTCCGGCCGCGGTGACGGCGCCGTCGATCACCATGCCACCGAGCGCGGCGAGCCGCACCACGCCGCCACCGGCGCCGGCGTCGGGGCCTCCTCCGCCCGCGCCCGGGTCGTCGGGATCGAACACGCTGCCGTAGACCCGGCCACCGCCGGCGAACGACCCGCCCCGGCCGCCGTGGCTGCCGCCCTCGGCGGCGGCGCGCCGCGGCGGACCGACCCGGAAGTCGTCGAAGTAGCTGGCGGGGTTAC
>CAZNIX010000011.1:1573-25853 GCA_964573125.1 uncultured Thermoanaerobaculia bacterium | reverse complement strand
GATGGGTCTCGTCCCACGCGGTGAGCGCCAGCTTGCCGTCGATCCACACCGACAGGCGCGGTCCCGCCGCTTCGACCTCGACCGTGTACCAGGTCGCATTCGCATAGGCCACGGGCGCCTGGGCGAGCACCGTGAGCTGTCCGTTCACCACCCGATCGAGGGTCTGGATCGTGTCCCCCTTCGACCACTGGAACCGGTAGTAGTTGTCGTCGTCGCGGCGCCGGAACAGCAGGCCGATCGAGTAGATCTCGGGCGAGCCGGTGTGGAGACGGACCCGTGCCCGGTAGTCCGGCGGCAGTTCGCCCTTCCATACCGCCCAGGTCCCGGAGGCGGAGAGGTTCGGCGTGAAGGAATTCGCGGTCTGACGCAGCATGCCGTTGTCCCAGAACCAGTTCCCCGAACCACCGGTGGTTGCCCGCGTGACGATCTGCCAGTCGGCCACCGAGGCGCCGCTAGGGAAGTGATCGACCGCGTAGGCGCCGTCCTGCTCGCCGGCGGCGGGCACCGCGGTGACCCGGAAGTCGTCGAACCTGCTGTTGACGTTGCCGTCGCAGTAGAGCCCCACGGTGCCGGTGGCATGGGCCTCGTCGGTCGCGGTGAGGACCAGCTCGCCGTCGATCCAGACCGACAGGCTCGAGCCGACGGCCTCGACCTCTACCTCGTACCAGCGCGACTGCACGTAGGGCACGGCGTCGCCCGCCAGGACCGTGGCCTGGCCGTTCTGCACCCGCTCAAGGAGCCGCTCCGGCGTTTGCTTGTGCCACCGGAACCGGTAGTAGTTGTCGGCGTCGCGGTACCGGAACACCAGCCCGATCTTGTCGTCGTCGCCCGAGTAGAGCCGCACGCCGGCGCGGTAGTCGTCGGTGCCGAGCGCACCGTTCCACAGCAAGCGGGTGCCGGCGTGGTCGGACCGGCTGATGTTCTTCGTCTGGCGCACCTCGCCGCCGGTGATCCAGCTCCACGTCGAGGGTCCCTCGGTGGCACCCGGAGGGTCGTAGCTCTGCCAATCCGCGAGCGAGGCACTGGTCGTGAAGTGGTCCTCGGCGAGCACCGGGTCGCCGGGGTTCGCCGGAAGGCCGCGCCCGGCGGCGTCGATCGCGCCGCCGCAGGCGACGAAGAGGTCGCCGGCGAGGCTCAGCTCGAGACGCTGGGCGGCGCCGCCGGGGGCGGCCGGCGGGTGGGTGACCGCCGCGCCGTCGAGCACCACGAGGTGCTCGAACGCGTGCGGCCCCTCGATCGTCAGGGTCCCGCCGGCGACGATCACCGAGCCGCCGTCGAGGCTGGTGTCGCCGGCGGCGAGGGTGGCGTCGGCGGTGAGAACCGCGCCCTCGACCACGGTCACCGGCAGCGTCGCCTCGGCCGTGGTGCCGGCGAAGCTGGTCGCGCGTACGCGGGCGGTCAACACCTCGCCGGCGGACGAGCCGGCGGGCGCGGTCAGGCGCACGACGTAGGGGGCGTCGAAGTCCGTCGCCTGGGGCGACGGGTCGGCGCCGAGGAACAGCTCGACGCGCTCGATCCCCTCGTCGTGGCTGGCCTCGACGTGGAGGTCGAGCCCGGTCGCCGGCGCGAGCAGGGCGCCCGCGGTCGGGCACGCGATCGCCACCACCGGCGGATCGCCCGCCGGGAGGGGTTGCACCACGACCGTCCGGGTGGCCTGACTGACGTTGCCGTCGGTGTCGACCGCCCCGATCTCGATCACCGCGTCCCGCTCCTCGGCGACCACCGGCGCCGGGACGCTCCACTCCCAGGGCGCGGCGTCGTCGGTGAAGTCGCGGTCCTCGAGGACGAAGGTGACCGCCCCCACCGCCACGTTGTCGGTGACGTCGGCGGTGACGGTGATCGTCTGACCCGAGGCGTAGAGGGTGCCCGCCGCCGGCGCGGTGATCGCGATCGCCGGCGGCTCGACGTCGCGGGCGGTGATCTCCGAGCCGCTCCCGATGTCGAGCGTCGCGGCGACCAGGCCGTCGGTGAGGACGAGATCGGACTGATTGGTCACGGTCACCGTGTCGAACCGGTAGACGCCGACGAAGCCGTCGCCGACGGCGACGGCGACCGCGGCGCCGCCGAGCAGGATGCGGCGGCGGCTCGCCGCGTCCTCGGCGAGCACCTGGTAGTCGACGCCGTTCACGCGGACGTGCATCCCGACCACGCCGAGGCTGAACAGGTGCGCCGGGTCCGCGGGCTCGATCCAGAGGTCGGCGGGATCGGCGGCGTCCGGCTCGGCCACGCCGACCACGCCGCGGCCGATGGTCGGCAGCTCGGTGGTCGAGGGCACGCGATCGGCGCCCCACGGGTAGGTGCCGTTGGAGACGATCAGCTCGCCGTGCGCCATCCCCGCGGTGTGGACGAAGACGGTTCCCGCGGCCGCCGGACGGTAGCCGCCGCCGGAGCAGTTCTGGTTCTCGCCGCCCCAGGCTTGTGCCTGCACGACCGGATCGAAGCCGTCCAGAGTACCGGCTCGGATCGCGATGCGGCCGGCGCCGCCGACACCGTCGTCGTAGCCCACTCCGCAGCTGTTCGCGATCCCCCCGTGCGCCTCGATTCGACCCGGGCCGGAGAGTGTGCCCGCGATCTCCAGCGCCACGGTGCCGCCGGCGCTGCTCGGAAGGCCGTGGCCGCTCGACCCGTTGGCGCGCAACGTCCCATCGAGCTGCACGTCTCCGGCGCGGACGATCATCACGCCGCCGCCGGCTCCCGGCGCCCCGTGGTCGGCGCCGCCACCGCCCGGCAGCGACGGCTCGAAGACGCTGTCGAAGATCTCGCCCGAAGGGCCGCCGAAGTTGCCGTTGAGGCCGCGGCTTCCGTGGCTGCCGCCGGAGGCCGGCACGGAGCCGGTCACCGAAGGCGGGGCGCCGCCGGGCCCGCCGCCGCCCCCCGGGTAACCGCGGCTGGAAGCGTCGATCACCCCGCCCGCCTCGACCACCAGCGACCCGGTGACGTCAAACACCAAGCCAGACGCTCCCGGTGCGACTCGAACCGTCGCGCCGGACTCGACCAGCACGCTGGAGGCGGCGAGCACCGGCGGCACGGTGGTGCTTGCCGCGAGAACGAGGTCGGTCGCGAGCACGGGATCGGCGGCCGTGAAGCCGCCTCCGTGCTCGAGATCGACCCGGTCGAAGCGGTACTCGCCGCGGTACGCCGCCGGCGCCGCGGCGCCGGCGGCGCCGGCCAGCCGGGCGCGCTCCTGGCCGTCCAGCTCGACCACCTCGTAGGCGCCCAGTTCGGCGCCGGCGGCGTCGAGCAGCGCCATCCAGGCGCCGAGCCAGCGTGGATAGAGCGGCGCGCCCGTGGTGACCCAGGCGTCGTCGCCCGCGATCTCGAGCGCGGTCACCGCACCGGCGCCGAGCGCCGGCAGCGGCGTGACCAGCGAGCCGCGGTTGGCGCCGGTCGCCGAGACGCCGTTGTCGATGCGCAGCACGCCGTAGGTGTCTTGCGGCGTGCGCCAGTAGACCGTGCCGGCGCCGCCGTAGCCGAAGGTGTTCGGCGTGCAGTTGTTCAGCTCGCCGCTGTGGGCGGCTGCCTGGGCCGCCGGATCGAAGCCGTCGAGACTGCCGGCGTGGATCGCGATCCGGCCGCCGCCGCCCATGCCACGACGAGAGATGATGCCGCAGATGTCGCGCTTGCCGCCTGAGGCCTGGATCGTGCCCGTCCCCGTGAGGGCGCCGCCGACGTCGAGCATGACGGTGCCGCCGGCGCCGGAGTCGTCGGCGTTCGCCTTGAGCGTGCCGTCGAGCGTCAACGCGCCGGCCCGGATGACCAGCACGCCGCCGCCCTGGCCGGCCTCGCCGGGCGTGAAGTCGGCGCCGTCGCCCCCCGCGAGCGACGGGCGGTAGACGCTGTCGAAGACCTCGCCGGCGGGTCCGGACGGTGAGCCCGAGTCGCTGCCGTCGCCCTTGTCACCCTCGCCGCCGTGGCTGCCGCCGGCGTCGGGCTGCGACGGCGCCGCCCACGACGGCGCACTGCCGTCCGGGTAGCCGTGGCCGGAGACGTCGATCACCGCCCCCGGCTCGACGATCATCGGGCCGGTGACCTCGAACCTCAGGCTGCCGCCGGTCACCGGCACGACCCTGGCGCCCGCGGCGATGCGCAGCGATTGGGCCTGGACCACCGGCGGCACCTCGACGTTGCCGCTGAAGACCTGCTCGGGTGCGATCAGCGGATCCGAGGCCTCGACGCCGGCGCCGTGGAGCAGCTCGACGGCGTCGAAGCGGTACTCGCCGCGGAAGGAGGCGGCTCCGGTCGCGCCGGCGGCGCCGGTGAGAAGCGCGCGCCCGGAGGCGTCGATCGCGGCGACGCGGAAGGCGCCCAGCTCGCCGCCGGCGGCGTCGAGCAGCGCCATCCAGGCCCCGAGCCATCGCGGGTGCAGCACGCGATCGGCGGTCGCCCAGGCGTCGGCGGCCGCCGCCTCGAACGCGGTCACCGCGCCGGTGCCGAGCGCCGGCAGCTCGACGGTCGGCCCGTCGCGGTTGACGCCGCCGGAGGTCTGGCCGCTGTCGATCCTCAGCGTGCCGTAGACCTGTCCGTTCAGACGGTAGAGGAGGGTGCCGGGACCGGCGTAGAGAGGGGTCCCGCTGCAGACCTTGCGCCAGCCGCCGTGGACGATCACCCGCTCCGGGTCGAATCCGTTCGCGGTGCCGGCATGCACCGCCACGCGGCCGCCGCCGCCGCTGCCGGAGTACTCGCCGAAGATGCAACCGGCGTCCGGCGAGTCGCCGCCCGAGGCGTCGATCGTGCCGGCGCCTTCGAGCACGCCGGCGCGCAGCGTGACCGAGCCGCCGGCGCCCGTCTCCCAGGCGTAGGCGGGGGTCGTCACGCCCCGTGCCCGGATCTCGCCGTCGAAGGTCAGCGTGCCGCCCGCCTCCAGCACCACCACGCCGCCGCCCGGCCTCGTGAAGTCCCCCGCACCCGTCGCGCCGGGCAGCCGCGGCTCGTAGACGCTGTCGTAGACCTCGCCCGGCGTGCCGCCGTTGCCCACCTGCCCCGCCCCGCCGTGGCTGCCGCCGGCGTCGCCGGTCGAGGGCGCGACCCAGGGCGGCTGGAAGCCCGGGCCCCAGCGCTCCTCCGAGGGATAGCCGACGCCGTCGACGTCGAGCACGACGCCGCTTTCGATCGTCAGATCGCCGGCGGCGGCGATCCGGATGGCGCCGCGGTCCGCCGACGGCACGACGCGGGTGCCGGCGCCGAGGGTCAGCTCGCCGACCGCGAGGTCGCCGCCGAGCGCGACGGTGCCGCCGCGGATGTCGAGGACCGGCGCCTGGACGCCCGCCGCGAGCGCGCCGCCGTCGTCGAGGGCGATCGATCCGGCGACCAGCGGGTCGGTGGCCGCGAGCCCCGCCGCGACCAGCTCGATGCGGTCGAAGCGGTACTCGCCGCGGTAGCTGGCGGCGCCGGCCGCCGCGGCGGCGCCGGCGAGGAGCATCCGGTCGGGCGGGTCGAGCTCGGCGACCCGGAAGGTGCCGAGCACGCCGCCCGCCGTTTCCGCGAGGACGACCGGCGCGCCGAGCCAGCGCGGATGGAGCGGACCGGGCACCGTGACCCAGGCGTCGCCGCCGGCGGTCGCGAAGCCGGTGACCGGACCGCCTCCGAGCGCCGGCAGCGGGGTCGCCGGTCCGGTCCGGCCGACCGACGCGCCGGCCTCGCCGTTGGCGATCCGCAGCAGGCCGTCGGTCATCCCGGGCAGGAGCGCGTAGACGGTGCCGGCGCCGGCCCAGCCCCCCGGGTTGCCGCCACACGCCGGGAACGCACCGCCACCGGCCCGCAGTTGGCCGACGGGATCGAAGCCCGGCGCCGACGCCGCGTACAGGGCGACGCGGCCGCCGCCGCCGCTGCCCTCGGCGCCGGTCACCGAGCAGCCGGTGGATTCGCCGCCCGAGGCGTCGAGCAGCCCGTGGCCGGAGAGGGTGCCCGCGCGCACCCGGATCGCGCCGCCGGCGCCCGAGCTGTCCGCCTCGCCACCGACCGCGCCCCGCGCCGTGATCTCGCCCTCCAGCCGCAGCACGCCGGCTTCGATCGCCACGATCCCGCCGCCGTCCTCGCCGATCCCGCCGCTGCAGTTGCTGCAGCGGCGGGCACCGCCGCCGCCTGCGACCGTGGGCTCGAAGACGCTGTCGTAGACCTCCCCCGCCGTCCCGCCCCAGGTGATCGCCCCGAACCCGCCGTGGTTGCCGCCGCCGTCCGGCGCCGACGGCGCGACCCATGCCGGCGCGTGGCCGTTGGTCTCGGAGGACGAAGCGCCCTCGTACCCCCGCCCGTCGGCGTCGAGCCACCCGCCCGGCCCGACCACCAGCGTGCCCGGCGCGTCGAGCCTCATCGAGCCTTCCTCGCCGTGGCGCACCGCGGCGCCGCACTGGACGCGCAGCTCGCCGGTGGCGGTCAGAGCGAGGTGCGGGAACTCGTCCGGGGCGACGATCGTGGCGCCGCCGACCACGCGCACGGTGCCGAAGGTCAGGGGATCGCGGACCAGGAAGACGCCGCCGGCGAGCGTGACGTCCTGGCCGGCGTAGTCGTCGAACAGGCTCCGCCCGCCGAGCAGCACGGTGCCGGTGGGCACGGAGACCTGGAACTCGTGGACGCCGACGTTGCCGGCGAAATCGCGCGCCTCCAGGCGCACCGTGTAGACCGTGCCCGGTGCGGCGCCCGCGGGCGGCGTCCAGGGGAGTGACGCCTCGGCCTCCGCGAGGTTGACCGGCGTGACCGCGCCGTACTCGGCCCCGTCGAGGAACACCGCGAGGCTCTCGACCGCCTGGTCGTCGGCGGCGCGCACCGCCAGCGCGGTCGGGATCCCGCCCAGCACGGCGTCGCCCGCCGTCAGGCAGCCGGCCCAGACCTCGGGTGCGGTGGCGTTGGCCAGGGGATCTACGTCGACGGTCCGCGTGGTCGTGCCCACGTTGCCGTGGAAGTCGACCGCCTCGAGGGTCAGGGTGACGGTCTGCGGCGCCGCGACCACCGGCGCCAGCGCCACCGGCGCGAACGGCTCGGAGGCGTCGGCGAAGCGCCAGCCGGCGACCCGCACCGCCGCCTCGGCCACCCCCCAGAGGTCGCTCGCCTCGACCGCGACCGGGATGCCGTCGCCGGCCGTGTACTGAGTGCCATTCGGGAACGTCACCGACGTGATCTCGGGCGGAATGGTGTCGACCGACCAGAACGTCGTCGACACCGGCACCGTCATCACGTTGCCCGAGCCGTCCTCGACGCCCTGGACGGTCAGCCGGTACTCGCGGTCGGTGGCGAGGCCGCCGGCCGGGGTGAGGATCACCTCGCGGCCGCCGGCGAGCCGCTGCCAGGTGGTGGCGACGCCCTGGCCGGCGGTCAGGTCGGTGAGCTGGAGCGCCGCGCCCGAAAGCGAGGACTCGACCACCGGCTCGGAGAACGTGACTTTGATCTCGGCGCCGATGGGGATCTGCCGGGCGCCGTCGCGCGGCAGCACGTCGATCACCGTCGGCGCCACCACGTCGGCGGTGGTGAAGACCGTCCGCGCGCGCTCGGTCAGCCGGCGGCCGGAGAGGTCGTAGCCGTCGTTGACCGTCACCTGGTAGGAGGTGAAGCTGGCGAGCGGCGCGTTGGGCGTGAGGATCAGAGCGGCGTTGCCGTCGGCCCACGACTTGGTGTAGGCGACGGTCGAGCCGGAAAGCCGGCGGAACTCCACCCACGAGCCGCTCCAGCGCGCCGCGTCGAGCGGCTCGCTGAAGCGGATGGTCACGACCGTCGAGACCGGCAGGTCGGTCGTGTAGAGCGCCGGCTCCAGCTCGATCACCCGCGGGTCGTAGTCGTCCATCACCAGGGTGCCGACGTCGATCGCCTGGCCGTTGCTCGCCAGGTTGCCGGCGGTCCGCGCGGTGCCGGGGCCGAAGTGTTGCTGGGCGAAGACGGTGAACGTGCCGAGGGGCACGGCGTTGAAGGTGAACGTCCCGTCGGCGGCGGCGAAGGTTTGGAGGACCCGGGCGCCGCGGGTGAGCACGACCAGCGCCTGCTCGGCCGGCGTCGCGCCGTCGGAGAGCAGCACCCGCCCGCCGACCGTGCCCGCGTCGGCGAGCTGGACGGCGAGCGGCACGCGCTCGCCCTCCAGCGTCAGAGTCCCCGAGGCCGAGCCCTGGAGCTGGGTCACCGGGTCGGTCGCCCAGGCGTCGAGGTGCCCCTCGCCGACGCCCTGGAACACCGCCGTGCCCTCCGGGCCGGTCGACGCGAAGAACAAGCCGCCGTAGAAGCCGCTCGAGCGCAGGCCGACGCTGGCGCCGGGGCGCAGCGCCCCGAAGCTGTCGCGCACCGTGACCTCGGCCTCGCCGATCGGCCGCATCGTGACGTCGACCGCGGCCACCTCGCCCTGGCTCGCGATGCGGCCGGTGGCGCGACCGCGGTGGCCGCCGCCGACCTCGCGCGCCTCGAGCCGGAAGTCGCGGCCGGCGATCACGCCGCCGAAAGTGAACGGGTTGTCGAGCGTGGCGCCGATCACCTGGCCGTCCTGGACGAGCAGCGTGTTGACGTTGGCGAACGGCCCGGCCGGCGCCCCCGGCGGGTTGAGCACGGTGCCGGTGACCCCGCCCGACGCTTCCAGGAGCAGGTCGACCGTCACCCGCTCGCCCTCGACGCCGATCGAACCCGCGCCCGAGGCCTGGCGCCGCCCCTCGGGCTCCCGCGTATAGAGCGCGAACGTCCCCTCGGGGATGCCGAGGTACTCGAAGTAGCCCTCGACGTCGGTCGACGAGTAGGTGGTGAACGGCACCAGCGAGGAGACCTGCATCCGGACCGTGGCGCCGGGGACGCCGGCGCCCGAGCCGGGGTCGAGCAGGTGGCCGTCCACGGCGCCGCGCACCTCGAGCGTGACGTCGGCCTCGCGCACGTGGTTGTTGAACTCCACCCACGCCCCCTCGCGCTCGCCGTGGCGGCCGGTCGCCGGATCGAACACCCACACCCGGTACTGGCCGAGGGGGAGCTGGATGAAGCGAAACGCGCCGTCGGGTCCGGCCGTGACGCTGTCGAAGAGACCGCCGCCCCAGCGGTAGAGCGAGACCTGGACCGAGGGCACCGGCAGCCCGGTCACCGGCGACAGCACGTGGCCGACGATCTCGCCGGTCGGCTCGAGCTGGAGCAGCGCGAACGCGGTGTCGCCCTCGACCTCGACCGTGACCGTCGCCTTCGAGCCCAGCCCGCCGAGCGCGGGCGCCTTGGCCGCCAGCGACACGACGCCCGCGAAGACGTTGGGGAAGCTGAACTGCCCCTCGCCGTCGGCGTTGTGGACGAACCGGCGGCCGGGGAACGCGTGCTCGGTGAGCGTGACCACCGCGCCCGGCACGGGATTGCCGTTGGCGTCCTCGACGAAGCCCGCCACCGTCCCCTGGCGGGGCAGCGCGATCCCGACGTCCAGCTCCTGGCCGAAGCGGTCGAAGCGCACCCACACCCGGGCGCGGCGGTAGACCGTGCCGGCGGTGATCTCGGCGTCGATCGGGAAGCGGCCGCCGGTCGGCGGCACCAACTCGAACGCGAACCGGCCGTCCTCGTCGGTCGTCAGGTCGTAGAGCCCAAACGACGGGTGGTGGAGGTCGACCCGGGCGCCGGCGACCGGGGTCTGGCCGTCCCAGTCGAACACCGTGCCGCGGATGGCGCCGTTCTCCTGGAACAGGATCTCGTGGTCGTGGATCTCGCCGTGGAAGACGATCTCGCCGCTCACGTGCCGCTCGCCGTGGAAGGGGTTGGAGACGTGCAGGGTGTAGCGGCCGGCGAGCACGTCCGGGATCTCGAAGCTGCCGTCCTCCTCGGTGCTCAGCGTCTGCGGCTGGAAATCGAGGACGACCGCGCCGCCCTCTTCCACCACCGTCGTGCGGTAGGTGACGAGCGACTGCACGCCGACCGGGTCGCCGTTGCCGTCCTCGGCCCGGACGACGCCGCGGATCGTCCCCTTCTTGAACCGGATGGTGACGAACGGCGTCTCGCCCTCGAAACGGATGGTCGCCTGGCCGACCGCGCCGACCTGACCCGAGACCGCGTAGAGCGTGTAGCCGCCCGGCGGCAGGTCGGGCAGCTCGAAGCGACCGAGCGTGTTGGTGAACGCCTCGCGCCACCAGCCGCCGGAGCCGTTGGCGATGTGCACCACGGCGCCCACCACCGGGTTGCCGGTGAAGCCGAGCACCTCGCCGGCGATGCCGCCCGCGATCCCCGGGGCGCCCGGGAAGATGAGGTCGCGGTAGGTCACCTCGCCGCCGCCGTTGACGGTGACCCCGGCCGAGGTCTGGACCTGGTGGACGAGATCGGCGGCGAGCAGCGTGCGCGCGCCCGCGAACACGCCGTCGAGCCGGTAGGAGCCGTCGGCGGCGCTCACCGTGTTGAACGGCGTGCCGCTGACCCAGACCACCGCCCCCGCGACCGGCACCGGCCCGCCCGACTCCGAGCGGAAGACCCGGCCCTCGACCACGCCGCGCTCGTCGCGCAGCAGGATCGCCACGTCGTGCACCTGGTCGGCGCCGACGTCGAAAAAGACCTGGGCGCCGGTCAGTCCGGTCTCGCCGTCGAACGCCTCGATCTCGGCGCGGCCGGTGGGCACGGTGCCGAAATCGAAGCGGCCGTCGAAGCCGCTCCTCTCGACGCCGGCCAGCTCGCCGTCGATGTAGAGCGCCAGATAGGCGTTGAACACGGGCGTGACGCCGTCGGTCTCGTAGACCGTGCCGCGGACGTCGCCGGTCGCCTCGTCCGGCGGCCGGCGGATGATCACGAGGTCGCGCTCGCGCACCGCGCCGGCGACCGGCAGCTCCTCGGTCTGGAACACGAAGCTCCCCAGCCGGTCGGTCGCGACCAGGCTGACCGTGCCGACCGGCACGTCGCCGACCTCGTAGCGGCCGTCCGAGTAGACCCGCGCCTCGCGCCCCTCGTAGAAGACCGGGCTGTAGGCGACCACGCGGAACTGCTCCGGCACCGAGCCGTCCTCGTAGGTCACCCGCCCGCGCAGCGTGCCGCGGCCGAGCATCAGGACGTCGAGCTGCTGCACGCCGCCGACCAGGCGCACCCGCCCGCGCGCGGTCCCCTGCTGACCGCTGACCGGATCGGCGGCGGTGAGGGTGAAGACGTCGCTGCACGCGGTCTGGCGCACGTAGTCGAAGCCGAAGCGGCCGGCCGAGTCGGCGCGCACCGCCGCGGTCTTGTGCCGCCGGCAGCCGAGGCCCAAGAAGCCGTCGACCTCGCCCAGCTCGACGCGGGCGAACGGCACCGGCTGCCCGTCGGGACCGAAGACCGTCCCCTCGACCGTCGTGCCGGGCTCGGTGGCGGTGGTCACCACCGGCAGGGTGACGTCGACCAACTCCTGCCCCGAGACCGCGGCGAGGTCGCGGATGGTCAGCTCGTGCTCGACATAGGGGCTGATCGGGTTGTCGAAGATCACCCGCACGACGCGCGTGTTGTAGAGCCCGACGAACGGGTTGTGGTGGGTGACCACCATGTCGAGCGCGAGGTTGTGCTCGACCGGCACCAGGCCGCCGTTGGAGACCTTGCCCGGCATCGTGAAGCGGGCGGGGTCGAGCGGCAGGAGGGTCGCCAGGTCGAGATCGGCGCTCAACAGCACGTCGACGACGTGGCCGGAGGCGTCGGCCTCGACGCTCTGGACCGCCGCGAGCGCGGTGAACGGACGCGGGGAGAGCGCGGCGACGTCGCCCGGGATCTCGGCGTCGACCACGCCGTCGCCGTCGCGGTCGGCGTAGAGCGTGAACAGCTCGTCGGCGGCGCGGAAATCGGCCACCGCGAGCCCGCCGGCGGCGAGCGCGACGCCGTCGAAGCGCACCCGGCGCAGCGCGCCCGCCGGGTCGGGCACGATCAGCGTCAGGGCGTCGGCGCCGCCGGCGCCGGCGCTCATCCGCGCCTGGTAGCCGCCCGGCTCCGGCCGCGCGAGCAGCGCCATCTCGGCGCCGCCGAGCGCGTAGACGTCCGCGAACGGCAGCTCGCGCCGGCGCAGCGGATCGATCCCCGCGCCGGCGACCGCGTGGCCGCTGAGCAGGCTCCCGACCTCCAGCCGCGCCCCGCTCCCCTCGGCGAGCGCGGCCATCGGCGGCCCGAGAAACGCCGTCGTGCGCGCGAAGCGGTCGAGCGCCGCGGCCGGCGAGGTCGCCGCCGCCTCGGCCGCGAACACCTGGGCGAAGGCGTCGCCGAGGAGCCCCCCGCGCCGGGTGGTGCGGCGCAGCGCGTCCCACTCCCAGTCACCGTCGCGCGCCCCGGTCCACTCGGCGGCGAGCTGGGCGACGCCGTCGAACTCGTCCTCGCCCAGCCCGACGTGGCGGCCGGCCTGGGCCAGCCAGTACGCCTTCTCGTCGACCTGCTCGCGGGAGAGCCGCGGCCGCTCGGAGTTCGACAGCGACTCCGGCGCCGCGGCGAGCGAGACGCCGAGGCCGAGCAGCCCGAGCGCGTGGCGCTGGATCGCCGGCGGCAGGTTCGCCGCCGAGCGCGGCAGGATCAGCGCCTCGGGCGAGAGCGGCACCCCGCCGTCGCCGATCGCCATCGTCAGCTCGAAGCTCGGGTCCACCCGGCTGCCGCTCTTGACCGAGTTCGCGACCACCCGGCCGGTGCGCAGCGAGCGCAGCTCGAACTCGACCACCTCGGACTCGCCGGGCAGCAGCGTCGGCACGGTCTGGCTGCTCGCCGAGAGGAGCTGCACGCCCGAGAGCCCGCCCGGCGGCAGCGCGACCGAGACCAGGTTGACCGGCGCGTTCGAGGTGTTGGTCACGGTGACGAGCAGCGTGTACTCCTCGTCGCCGCGCACCACCTCGGGGTGCGTGATCGTCATCCCGAGCGTCGGGTCGCGCACGATCACCGCGCCGCGCGC
The DNA here is from genome assembly GCA_964573125.1 of uncultured Thermoanaerobaculia bacterium. Lineage (GTDB taxonomy): Bacteria > Acidobacteriota > Thermoanaerobaculia > Multivoradales > JBCCEF01 > CAVSQV01. The sequence continues at coordinate 13,057 of CAZNIX010000011.1, read as the reverse complement.
GATCCCGCTCACCCGCGCCACCCGACCGCCGGCCAGTCCCTCGAGCACCCCCTCGAGCTGGAACTCGACGACGTGGGTGCCGCGCTGGCGGCCCTCGACCAGCACCTCGGCCAGCCCCTCGGCCTGGGCGATCAGGAACGTCAGGTCGTCCGCGGTCCCCAGCTCGCCGTCCGGGCCCGGCACCCGCACCGGCACCGGCACCCCGAGCGGCGTCGGCGGCTCGGTCTCGGCCATGCGCAGCCCGGGCGGCAGCACCACCCGCGCCGCGAGATCGCGGATGGTCAGCGGATCGCCCTCGGGGGCGTCGTTCTTGGCCAGCAGCACCACCGAGAAGAACTGGTTGAGCAGCGAGACCTCGCTCGGGAACAGGATGACGCCGGGCAGGGTGGCTTCCTCGAAGATCCGGCAGTCGTCGGTGAAGCCGCCGGAGCCGCAGCCGCCCCTGGGCTCCGGCCCGCTCCCGAAGTGGTCGAGCTGGAGCGTGAACGGCGCCATCCGCGGCGGCCGGAAGCGCGGCGCGGTGGTGCCGGTCGAGCCGCCGGTGATCAGCTCGGCGGCGCCGAGCGCGATCAGCGGGTCGCCCGAGCCGACGACGTTGTAGCGCACCGGCAGGTTGTAGTCGAAGACCTCGCCGTCGACCGCGAACCCGAACGTGAAGTTGAAGGCGCGGAAGTTCTCGTCGCCGAACACGATGCCGTAGCTGCGCGCCTCGTCGAGCGTCAGCGGCCGCGACGTCACCCGCGTCACCAGCACCTGGGTCACGAGCACCGCCGCCGAGCGCGGCTGCGCGTAGGCGAGCAGCTCCTCGCCCTCGACCAGCCGGATGTCGTCGAGCACGTACTCCCCGCGCACGGTCAGCCGCGGGATGCGCAGCGGCTCGCCCGGACGGGCCGACAGCGTCAGCACGCCGTCGATCTCCGGGCCGGAGAACTCCGCCACCACGCGCAGCGACTCCGGCAGCGGGCCGCCGGCGGGGTCGTACCCCTCGAGCTGGGTCTCGACGACGGTCGGCGTCGACAGCGGGACGGTCTGGCTCTCGGGACTGACCACGAGGCGCGTGCCCGCGATCAGGAGCTGCGCGCTGCCGAGGTCGGCCGCGGCGGCCGGCGCGGCCAGCTCGCCGAGAATCCCCGAGGCTAGCACCGCGAAGCACGAAGCGATCACTGCAACTCGTCTTCTCTTCACGTCAGTCACCCTCCGCCGTACACCGTCGTACCTGAACTGTGGTCTCCGTGCTCGAGATACCGCTCTTGGATTTCGCGGAACTTCTCTAAGATCCTGGTTTGACCTAGAACGGTGGGTCCATGTGCCTTCGCCCTGGGTCAGTGGCCGAACCCCCCTTGGGACCGAACCGGCTCATCCATGCTAGGGCACCATTCGTTACCTTCTATTGCCATCGGTTTCTTGGATCTTCGCGGCTGACTGCTTGCATTCGCCGAGAACCGCGTCGGGATCCGTCCCGCTGGCTGCTACACTCCGCCCGACTTCACCGACTCCTCTGACGCAGTAGACCCCCGCAGACACTTCGTCGATCTCGAACGGCCAACCCGGGAGTTCCACAAAGGTTCTCCTGATCCCGCTCACTGTGTGAGCTCCCTCAGGATTCCCCGCTTGAGGAGGACTTCAAGCGGCACCGGCGTCCTGTATTGCGTCCAATTGCGTCCCAAGACCGAGCTGACCGTATGCCGGCGCGACAGTTCCTGCTTCGACCTCGAACGGCTTCACGACCTCGAATGTCCTCAGTGGTTGGCTCGTCGTCACGGGCGGCAGGGCGCGGGCAGCCGCTGGCGTTCCTTCCGGCGAGAAAAAGCGTGAGGTCGCGCTACCGCCGTAGCAGTCGATTCGCTGCCCCGCGTAGAGGAACGTCCGAGATGTCTCCCCGAGGAAGCCGCTATTCGGCGGATAGAACGGCTGAAGCGCCGTCGTTTCCCGCCCTTGGGACGAATCGTCATCAGCCGAAAAGTTCCTTGGCCCGGAGCTTCTCGAGTCGCTTCAGTTCACGTCTTGTTTCCTCCAGTCGCTCAGCGGAAAACCTCTGCTCGATCTCGGACAGATTGTCCGAGAACCAGATCGCTATGTCCTCGGTCAGCACCGCCGAGTCAACTCGTTGCCCCGTAAGGAGGCGAATGAGCACATCCGAGGAGTACCACTCCCAATCCTTGTACCTTCCCTCAGCGGGGCGGCAGTTCAGGAGAATCTGCGAACGGTCCTGTACCAAGCGCCATCGAAGCGTGCTGGAGGCGAACTCGATCAAGGCATCGTCGAACGACGGGCCGACCTGTGAGTGGACTAAGCGGTAGCGATCGTCGGAAAAGAAGAAGAGCAACCACTCTCTCAGGACTCGGAGCAGTTCGGCCATACTAGCCTCCCGGCCTCAGCGACCACTGATTGACCCATACGTAGCCCCTATCCTGTGTCAGGTACTCAACTTCCCGGGCTAGCCAGGTGTTGGGCTGGATCCCTGACTTTGGGGTGGATAGGAGGATCCGGTCGCCTCTGTTGGCCACCGTATCTAGGAAGTACCGATTCGCCGCCCAGCGCTCAGCGTCGTTCAAACCCTTCCAGGCGTCGCCGATATCAAAGTAGCTCGCGCCCCTGGCGCTCGCCTTGTTGATGTAGCCGGGATAGCTACCGAGGATGGTGTCCCCGGAGCTGGTCAGGTTCCGCTCGGTTAGCCGAAGGATGTCGTCGCTCAACCCCCTTGGGACGGTGGCAACGGCACCGGACTCCGTGCCTTGGAGCACCATTGTCCCTCGACCTGGCCCTAGCTCGGGAGCGCCGGCGGCCACGATCAAGGTCGTGTCGTGGAGCGCTTCGCCCCACGCGACACAGGCCTGGTCGGGAGATTGGTTCTCGAACGCAATCCAGCTTTGCCGCAGTGATTCCGGCGCCTCTTCGATCGCCTCCTTGATCCTCTCAAAACAGGCACCGGAATAGGAGATGCAGTCCAGACCCCACTTCGCCACACCACTCGGCAGAAGGAGTGCCGCTTCGGAAGCCTGTTGCAGCGACTGCGGCAGCGACAGGAGCCTCTGGTTCCCTGCCTGGGCCATCAGCACCGCGCAACGCGCCGAGCGCTCGTTGGCCGCTACGAGTTCCGGAGGAGGTGGGTGGGCGTAGACCCGACAGTCCGGGCAGGTATCCAACCCCAGAGGGTCGCTGTAGTTGATGGGGTTGTTGAGGGCGTACTGGTAGAGGTTGGGTCCGTCGATGTAGCCGAGGGGATCAGGACCGATGAACCGAGAGAGTTCTGCGTCGAACCACCGATTGCGGGCATAGATCAGCCCGGTCGCGGTGTCCAGCTCGAGGCCATGGAAGCCGTACGCATTGCCGACCGCGCTGGCGTCGGTCAGGCGTGCGTTGAGCGCTTCGTGGGCGAGCAGGCTGAGCACGGCCGTCAGATCGAGGGTGAGCGGCAGCGGAGTGTTCAGGAAGTTGCCGGCAAGGTCGGCGAGACCCGTGCCGATGTCGAGTTGGTGAGTGCCGGTCGCAAGGGGCGTTGCGGCCACCAGGCCGTAGCCGTCCCCGGTCGCGGTCCAGGTGACGGGCTGGCCGTCGAGGAGGATCGCCGCCTGGGCGGTGGCCGGATCCGGTGGCTCGCTGAAGAGGATCTCCAGCTCCCCGTCGACGACCGCCACCCGCTCGACCCGGGGCGGCTCGGTGTCGGTGAGCACGGTATCGGCCGCCGGCCACGCGAAGCTGTGCGTCCAAGGCGCGGCGGGTCGGTTGAGGAAGGCGTCGGCGACCGCCTCGGGGTGGACGGTGACGACGATGGCGGCGCCCGCCGTGGGCGGCTCGGTGAAGGCGATGACCAGCCGGCGGCCGGCGAGCGGGCCATCGAGGACCGGGAGGGAGGCGGTGAAGTCGCCGCTGCCGGAGGCGGCCGAGGTGGATGATGGGGCCCCGGCGGCGAGCGGCGCGGCGGCGCCGGACGTGCCAGCGGCCTCGGCCGTGGCCTGGGAGTCTCCGCCCGGCTCCCAGCGGAGCGGCAACCCACTCGGTAGGAGCAGCTCGCCGTCCGCGGTGATTACGATGGCACCCTCGGAGAGGCTCCGGAGCAGGACCTCCTCGGTCAGCCCGTCCGACCATTCGATGTGGATCTCCTGGTCGATCACCCGCGCCTGGGTCACCTGCGGGGCAACGCTGTCGACTTCGATCCGCTCCGGCCCGAACGGCGCGTAGGTGTACCTCTCGATGGGAAGCCCCAAGGCTCCGGTCAGGACCGCCAGGTTGCCCGAGTGGTCGTAGAGCGGGACATAGCTCTGCTCGAGGGCGCCGTCGCCGTCGAGGTCGATCTCCATGCGCACGATCTCGTCGAGGCCCGGGCCGTAGGTGCGGCGGGAGAGAAGCTCACCGGCCTGGTAGTCCTCGACCGGGCGCAGGCCGTCCCATACGGTCTGCCGCTCCACCCCCTCGACCGTGCGGTAGATCTTGCGATTGAAAGCGTCGTATTCGTAGAGCGCGATCTCCGCTCCCTGGCGGCGGGCCCGGACCAGCCGGCCGCGATAGTCGTACTCGAAGGTCAGATCGCGCTTCTGCGTGAGCTGGCCGGCGGCGTTCCAGGAGAGCGCCGCCGACTGGGCGCCGAGCAGTTGCGCGGGTCGGTTGCGCCCCGAGGCGTCTGGCGGCATGAGGGTCAGCGAGTCGATCCCGGCGTGGGCGGCGCTGGACTCGACCAGCGCCTGGGTCGGGTCATAGGCGAAGCGATAGCCCTCCTGCTCGACCGCCGCCGCCGGGGTGGAGTTGTTGGGCACCGCGCCGGCGGGCACCGGCCCGCTGGCCGCCCGCACGAGCTGGCCCGCACCGTCGTAGCCGAACCTCATCCCCGCGCCCGGCAGCTCGGCGCGGCCGACCGCGCCTTTGAGCCCGCGTGGAGTCCACGACAGCGTCTCCGCGAGCACCGGATCGCCGGCCGCCGTGGCATAGCGCTCGGTGATCGCGCGGCCCGAGGGGTCGTAGCTCCACGCAGCGGCCACGCCGCCGCCGAAGGTGGCCGCCGCCCGGCGCCCGGGGCCACGGTAGGCAAGCGTCAGGATCGACTCCGGCGCGGACGGCGTGCCCACCACCGCCAGCCGATCGAGCGCATCGAAGCCGCGCACCAGCTCCAGTCCCGAGGGGTAGACCAGCCGCGTGTCGTTGCCCACGGGGTCGTGTTCGCTGCGCACCGTCTTGCCCGCCGTGGTGTCCCCGAGCACGCGGCCGAGCGAGTCGTAGGCGAGGTCGGTGACGATCGCGCCCGAGACCGCCCGCGTCAGCCGCGACAGCCCGTCGTAGTCGTACCCCTCCGAGGTCACTCCAACCACCCCGGCGCCCGGCGCGATCACGCGCAGGCGCAACCGCCCGGCGGCGTCGAAGGTCTGATCGACCACGGTGCCCAGCGGATCGGTCCAGCGCTCGACGTTGCCCGCCGGGTCCAGCTCGTAGCCGTAGGTCGTGGCGTCCGGGTAGGTGACGGCCGTGAGCCGGTCCGCCGCGTCCCAGGCGTAGCTCGTCTGGTGGCCGAGCGCGTCGCGGTACGCGGTCAACCGCGACGCCTGGTCGTAGACGAAGGTCTCGGCGATCCCTCCGGGGCGGACGGTCGAGACCCGCTGGTCGAGCCCGTCGTAGCCGTGCTCGGTGAAGAACCCCTCCGGGTCGATCACCCGCAGCAGGTTCCCCCGCGCGTCGTGGTGCAAGTGCGTCCGGTTGCCGAAGGCGTCGACTTCCTCGGCGGGCCGGCCGAGAGCGTCGAAGGCACGGCCGGTCGCGACCGTCACCGGATCGCCTCCGCCGCCCGGGAGGGTTTCCACGCTCCGCTCCTGGATCGGATTGCCCGCCGCGTCGAGCGTCCACTCCAGCCGGTTGCCCGCGGCGTCCTCGCGCGCCGCGAGCCGCTCGGCGGCGTCGTGCTCGAACTGCGTCTGCCGGCCGAGCGGGTCGACGGTGCGCACGAGGTTCGAGGCGGGGTCGTACTCGAACCGGGTCTCCGCCGCGAGTGCGGCCGCCGCCGTCGTCGGGAGGCTCGGATCGACCGAACCAAACTGCCACAGCCGCTCGCGCCGCAGCGTGAGCCGGCCGAGCCGGTCGTGCTCCAGCTCGGTCCGCGCCAGCGGCGCGTTCTCGGCGTCCCGCGCCTCGATCGCCGACGGGTCTCCCCCCGCGTCGTAGGCGGTCCGCCGGGCGTTGCCCAGCGGATCGAACTGCGCCGCCACCCGGCCGTAGCCGTCGCGCTCGGTCAGCCAGACGTAGCCGCGGGCGTCGGTCACCCGCCCGAGCTGGCGGTCGGGATCGAACCACGGACGCTCGACGATCGGCGCCGCGAGCGCGCCGGCGCCCAGACCGCGGCGGATCTCGATCGGCAGACCCCGCGGGTCGTAGTCGATCTCCTCGACGTGCTGCTCCGGATCGGTCACGCGCACCAGGTTCAGTGCGGCGTCGTAGGCGTACTGCCAGACCGCGCGCTCGCCGCCCGGCGCGATCTCGCGTTCCTCGCGGAGCAGCTCGTTGAGCGTCCCGTACTCGCGCACGACGACCGTGGACTCGGCGCCGGTGGCCCCCAAGGGCAGCCGCTCTTCGATCAGGTTGCCGTTTCCGTCGTGCCGGTAGATCGTCCGGTAGCCGAGCGCCGGCGCGCCCGAGCCGTCTTGGGCCGGCGTCGCCGCGGCCGTCTGCTCGACCAGCCAATCCACCTCGTTGTAGGCGGCCTCAAGGCGAACTCCCCGCGGGTCGATCACCGCCGTCGGGCGGCCGAGCGCGTCGGTTTCGTAGCGGGTGGTCAGCGCGAGGCCCGCGGGATTGACGATCTCACGCTCCAAGTAACCGGCGGCGGGGCCACTCGTGGCGTAGAGGAAGTCGGTGGCGTGGCCGTTGGGATTGGTCACCCGGGTCGGCTGACCGAAGGCGTTGTAGGCGATCTGCGTGACGCTCTGCTCGGGCGCCCCCTGGGCGCGAGTGATCCGGAGCGGCAGGCCGGAGGGAGTGCGCTCGATCGCGGTCACCGCTCCCCGCGGATCGGTGACCTGGGTTGGGCGGTGGGTGCGCGCGTGGTATTCGATGGATGTCGTCAGGGTCGCGGGCGAGCCGTTGGCGCCCCGGCCGTCCGGGGTGACCACGACCGAGAGCAGGTTGCCGCGCGCGCGGCGGTTGCCGGCGGTGTCGTAGCTGAACTCGGTGGTGCGGTCACCAGGCAGCTCTTCGCGGGTGACCAGACCTTCGGCATCGTGCTCCCATTCCCAATCCGCGGCGGTCGCGTCGGTGAAACGCGCGAGCTGGCCAGCGGCCGTGTGCTCGTAGGTCGCTGTCTGGCCGCGGCGGTTGGTCACGGTCGCCGTCCGGGCCGTGAAGTCGTAGGCGATCGCGAGCGGATCGCCGCCCCAGGTCTGCCCGGTCAGCTCGTCGGCGCGGCCGTCGGCGTCGGCGTCGGTGTAGTCGAGCTCGAGCCAGGTCACGCCGCGCGGATCGGTGATCGCGACCAGGTTGTCGCGGAGGTTGAGGGTGGTGGCGAGGTCCGAGCCGGCGGGGACGGTGGCGTAGGCGTAGGTGGTGGTCAGACCGGAGGGGAAGGTCGACTCGCCGATCGTCACGGCGGGTGAGGTCACCGACTCGAGGCGGCCGTCGGAGTCGTAGCCGTACGAGACCGTGCGGCCGGTGAAGTCGGTGATCGAGGCGAGGCGCCCGTCGGCGTCGTAGGCCAACTCATAGCTGCGGTCGAGGTCGTCGATGACCTCGACCAGGTGGCCGGCGAGGTTGTAGCGGAAGGTGAGCTGGTTGCCGGTGTCGGCGGAGTCCTTGACGGCGTCGGCGATCGACACCAGCCGCCCCCAGCGGTCGAAGCGCTGGAGGTTGCGCTGGGCGTCGAGCAGCACCCAGCCGGCGGGGGTGCGCGACAGCTCGGCGAAGACGCCGGTCGGCGAGCGGTAGCCGCCGCCCTCGCGGACGAAGGTCTCGCGCCGGCCCGTGCCGTCGTAGTACTCGACGTCGCCCCCGGGCAGCTCGCGCAGGCTGAGCCAGTAGTTGAGCTCCCAGCCGGGGCCGAGGGGGCCGGAGCCTACGGTGCGGTTGCGGTAGGTGCGCGTGAACGCGATGTCGATCCCGCGGCCGCGGACCATGAGGTCGGTGACGGTGTGCGTGTACTCGCCCGAGTGGAGCAGCGTGCCCGGCGCCACGTCACCGGTGCCGAGCGAGGGGTTGAGCACCGGCTCCTGGCGGACGGCGGGGGACTTCTTCCAGGGGATGCTCTCGATCGCCACCTCGGCGCGGTCGAGCACCGAGGCCGGGTAGATGCCGGCGAGCGCCGGGCGGAGGGTGGCGGGGAACCGAATGGCGATCGAGTTGCCGCTGAGCAGCTCCCGGGCTCCGGCGGGGGCGCCCTCGGCCTCGCTGTCGCAGCGCGCGCATAGCTCGGCTTCGTCGGCGCTCTCGGCGTACTCGCGGACCGCGCGCAGGTCGGCGAAGGTCACCACCGGGCCGGAGACGTAAATCTGGTAACCCTCCTGCCAGGGCTGATCGGCGAGGCGGCGGAGAAGGAGGCCCTCGGCGCCGGTCAGGGACGGCGGCGGGGCGTCCGGATGGTCGTCGCCCGGCATCGGCAGACCGCCCGCGCCGAGGCTCACCACGTCGAGCCGGATCTCCGCACCGAGCACCCCCGGCAGCGCCACCATCACGCGGAAGACCGCCGGCAGCGGCCGCCCGTCAACCATCGTCGTCGGCGACCCGTCCGGAGCGAGGCGGCCCACCGGCACCCACCCGCCCTCCCCGTCCGGCCCGAGCACCACCAGCCAGGGCGCCGCCACCCCGATCGCGGTCAATCCGCGGTCGAGCCCGCCGGCGAAGGCGATTCCCAGCTCGGGCGCGATCAGGGTCGCCGAGTTGGTGTTGCCGTCGAGCGGGATCACCTCGAGGAGCCGGTCGTCGAGGCCGTCGGAGTTGGCGTCGTGGGTCGCGGTCGAGGGGACCTCGTCGAACTCGATGACGTAGAGGCCGCCGCCCAGGCCCGACACGTAGAGGAACCGCCGGTTGGCGTCCACCGCCACCTCGCCCGACTGACCGGGCAGGCGCACCCAGCCCACCAGCTCCAACTCGTCGCGGTTCGTGGCGTCGAGGATCAGCACCCCGGCCGACAGGTGCGTCACCACCAGGTAGTCCCGATACTCCTCGGCCTCGAATACCCCATTGCCGTTGAAGTCGAACGGATAGTCCTCGGCCACGGCCATGCCGGAGACGCGGTTCGAGCCGCCGATCTCCAGGCACGCCTCGTTGTAGAAGGAGACCTCGCCGACGTCGACCGGGTCGCTCTCGAACATCCCCACGCCGCGGAAGCCGATCAGCCCGACCAGGGTCAGCGGATGCGGGTCGGCGGCATCGAACAGCGTGCCGAGATCGATCAGCGCGGCGCCGAGGTCGGACACCGGCTGGTTGCACAGCGTGAGGTTGGGGTCTTGGTAGCCGGTGTAGATCCCGATGACGTCGGACTCCTGGCCGCCGGCCTCGTCGTAGAACGCGTTGACGTCGACCACCTCGATGCCGACGCCGAGGGTCGCGAGATAGGCGAGGCTCTGGCGATTCCTCAACAGCTCGAGGCGGTCGGCCGCGGTCGCGGTCAGCGTGATCGACCAGGCGCCGCCCGCGCCGGCGTCGACCCGGCGGAACGAGCCGCGGTCGAGGTCGCGCAGGGTCAGCGGCAGGCCGGCGGTCATGCCCGCGCCCGAGACGGTGAGCGAGTAGGAGCCGCCGCCGGCGGGCGGCGTGGCCGGCTCGAGGGTGATCCCCGCGGGCGGTGGTTCTTCGCCGAGCCGCCAGCGGTCGATCTGGTCGTCGGAGAGCACGGTCACCCGGCGCGGCGTGCCCTCGGGCAGCGAGGTGCCGCCGCCCGAGCCGCCGAGACGGTCGGAGACGATCGTCGAGCCACGGAACGCGGCGTAGAGGACCGCCGGGTCGGTCGGGTTCTGCCCCACCGCCACCGGGTCGAACGCCAGCGGGTCGAAGATCTTGAGCTGGCCGAAGCCGGTCACCCCGCCGCCGGCGACCAGCACCCGCGCGTGCGGGTCGATCGTCACCGCGGCCGCGCGGTCGGCGAGCGGGAACGGGAAGGTGACGCCGGCGCCCGCGCCGTCCACCGCCACGTGCCGGAGCGCGTCTGGGTCGGAGGCGTCGACGACCGCCAGCCCGTCGGCGCCGGCGGCGATGAACAGCCAGCTTCCCAGCCGCGCCACGTCGCGCACCTCGGCGAGGTTGAGCGTGTCGAGCACCGTGCTCTGGCCGACCGTGAACTCGACCGCGAGCGTCTCGCCCCACGGGTTGCCCGCGGCGTCGGCCAGCTCGGGGCCGAGGCGCAGCGTGTAGGTCTGCCCGGCGCGCCAGCCGCCCAACGGTGTGATCCGCACGGTCGCGGTGTCGCCGGCGAAGGCGATCTCGGGCGCGACGTTGCGGCCGGCCGCATCGCGCACCGAGATCCCGGCCAGGCTGGTCGCCAGCCCCTCGTCGAAGGAAACCTCGAGCGGCTGGTTGACTCCGACCTCGGCGCCGAGCGCGAGGATGTAGCGCCGGCCGGCCGCGGCCGGCTCGCTGAAGGCGAACGAGCCGTCGGCCGCGGCGGCGAGCGTGCGGTCGGCGCCGTCGTCGAGACCGACCAGGCGCACCTGCGCCTCCGCCGCGGCGGCGCCGGGCAGGGCGGTCACGGTCAGCGAGCCGGCGGCGAACGAGTACGAGAGCCCGACCGCCAGCTCGTGCGAGCCGCCCGCCGCGGTCAGCACGAAGAAGCGCACCGGCGAGCCCGACACCGGCACCGGCGGCTCCTCGTCGCCGAAGACGTCGGGCGGGTGGACCGTGATCTCGCCCGGCGCCGGCGGATCGAACGTCCCCTCGAAGAAGCGGAAGCCGGTGGTCAGGTCGCGGCCTTCGAGGGTGTACGTCTGCCCGCGCCGGGTCGGGATCAGGATCGCGTCGCGCTCGAGAAGGCGCGTGATCTCGCGGTTGACCACCGCGATCATCCCCTCGATCTGGTGGTGGCGGAAGAACGCGGCATCCGAGGCGACGCCGAGGCCGAGCGGGATGCCCACCCAGTCGAGGAAGCCGCTGTGGCTCATCACCACGTAGAGCCCTGGGTTGGCCGAGCCGGGGAGGTACTCCTGGCGGGCGCCCATCCGGGCGGGGGCGGCGATGGGCTGGATAGAGCCGCCGCCCTCGCCGGGAGCGGCGAGGCCGACGATCGAGCCGCGGGCCGCCGCGGCGGCGGACTCGGCGGTGACTGCCGCCGGATCGCTATCCGCCGCGCCCGCCCGCGCGGACGGAGACGTCGAGCCCGCGCCACCGGCTGCCGAACCCGCACTGCCGGCCGAGCCCGCGCCACCGGCGACCGAGCCCGCTCCGCCCCACGCGCCCGCCGACCCGGGAGCCACCGCCGCGCCCGACCCCGAGCCCGGCGCCGTCGCGCTCCCGCCCGCCTCCCCCGGCGGCGGCTCGTTGGTCAGCCGGTCGCCGTCGCGGCGGAGCAGGTCGTGGACCATC
>CAZNIX010000011.1:0-1563 GCA_964573125.1 uncultured Thermoanaerobaculia bacterium | reverse complement strand
GGCGCCGGCCGGCGTCGGCAGCGAGAGCCCGAGCGCCTTCTGCGCCTCGGCGCCGTCGATCTCCAACCGGAACGCCGTCAGGTAGGCGAAATCGGAGGGGATCGGGGCGGCGACCTCGGCGAGCGGCGCCGGTTCGACGCGGACGACCGCCGGGGCAAGGAAGGTGCCGGCGTCGACTTCGACCAGCGCGCCGTCGAGCGTCGCGAAGCTGGTCGCCGCGACCGCCGGCACGTGGGCGCCGCGGCCGTCGGGGGTGAGCGAGCCGCCCAGCTCGAAGATCACCTCGTTGGCGTTCGGGGGGAGGACGTGCAGCAGCAGCGTGTCGCCGAGCGCGCCTGCGATCGAGAGCTCGAACGAGCCGTCCGCGGCCGCCGTCACCGACGGCACCGAGGCCAGGCGCGTGACGTTCTCGACGAACACCAGCGACCCCGCCGGCGCCGCGCCGGGCCGGCCGAGCACGCGCACCATGCCCGCGCCGTCGGGCGCGAAGCGGTGGATGCGCGTCGGGTCGAGCACGAGGTTGGCGGTGGACTCCTGGGTCGTGAACGTGGTCGTCACCGCCACCGCGATCCGGTTGCCCTGGAAGTCCTTGACCGCGGTCGAGACCCGGATCTCGTGCTCGGCGCCCGGACGGAGCGTCGCCTGGGGGACGATCCGCACGGTCGCGCCCGCGGCCTCGAGGTCGATCGGCACCCCGTTGGCGCCGTCGAAGAGCTGGACGCCGCCCGGCAGCGTCGCCGGATCGACCGCCTCGCTGAAGGTCAGGAGCGGCTCGATCCCCGGCGGCACGCCGGTCGCCCCGTCCGCGGGATCGACCGCCACCAGCGCCGGCCCGGTGGTCTGGATCAGGAGGTCGAGATCGACCCGGTCGCCGGCCGCCGGCACCTCGGCGGCGCCGAGGCCGCGGTCGAGCGTGACCGGGTTTTCGGCCAGCGCGGTGACCGCGCCCACCGGCACCGGCAGCGCGTAGCTCCCGTCCGGGTTGGCGAGCTGGACCCAGGGCGGAGAGGCGACCGCCTGCATCACCCGGGCGCCCGCAAGCGGCGCGCCGCCGGCGCCGTACACCGTGCCGCGCAAGAAGCCCACCGGCGCGGTCAGGCGGGCGAACCCGTAGACCCCGCCCGCGCGCACCCCCGGCCACGGGAGGTCCTCGGGGTCGATCGGCGCCGTCGTCCAGCCGGTCGCGGTCGGGGCGAGCTGGGCGACCGGCCGCCAACTGGGGCCGGCCGGCAGGTCGATCGCGGCGAGCAGCAGTCCCTCCTCGCCGGCGCTCGGGGCGGCGCCCAGCTCGAGGGTCAGCGCCGCGGGCAGCGCGAGCGTGCGGCCGCCGAGGTCGAGCACCAGGGCGCCGAGGTACTCCCCCGCCGCCGGCAGCGGCGACGGCAGGTCGGCCTCGGCGCGGCGGGCGAGCGACACCGGCGAGGGCTCGGCGAGGGCGCCCGCGGGCACGTCGGCGCGGTCCCCCTCGGGCGTGGTCACCGCGCCGCCCGCCGGACCGATCACCCCGCCCTGGAGCGTCTCGCCGCCGTAGGGGCGGAGCGTCACGTCCTCGGCGCCCATCTC
>CAZNIX010000010.1:0-30065 GCA_964573125.1 uncultured Thermoanaerobaculia bacterium | reverse complement strand
CGCCTGCGGGACCGTCGTCGCCGGCGTCGCCGCCTTCGTCCTCGCCGCCCTTGCCGCGGCCGCCGCCGGCGCTCCGGCCGGGCTCGCGGCCGCCGCGTCCGGTCTGCTCCATGCGGCCGAGGTACTCCGGCAGCCGGACGCCGACGTTCTTGGTCAGCTCGTGGAGCGGCGGCAGCGAGCCGACCAGCCCGGAGAGGAAGTCGGCGGTCGCGTTCTTGCCGCCGCCGCCCCCGCCGCGGCCGCCCTCCCACACCGTCACGCTGTCGATCTTGAGGTTGGAGATCGCCTTGACCTGCTCCTCGATCAGCTTCGGGAGCTGCTCGGTGACCAGCAGCAGCGCCGCCTTCTCGGTGTCGCCGGCGACCGACTCGACGATGCGGCGGAAGCCCTCGGCCTTGTTGTTGAGGATCTCGATCAGGCCCGCGGCCTCGCCGAGCAGGCGCGCCTTCAAGCCGTCGGCCTCGGCCTGCATCTGGAGCCGGGTGCCGTCGGCCTCGGCGGTGCGCTGGAACAGCGTGCCGTCGGCCTGGGCCTGCATCTGGAAGCGCAGGCCGTCGGCCTCGCCCTTCTTGATCCGGCGCGTGCGCTCGGCCTCGGCCTCGGCCAGGGTCTCGATCTCCCCCTTCTTGATCTCGGCCGGCACCAGGATGTTGGCGCCCTGGGTCGCCTGCTCGCGCTGGGCGCGCTGGCGCTCGGCGCTCTCCTCGGCCTTGTAGGCCTCCTGGAGCGCCTGGGCGTGCTTGACCTTCTCGGCCGCCGTCGCCAGCCGCTCGGCCTCGGCCTCGCGCTCGCGGCGCGCGGCGTTGGAGTTCGCGATCGTGACCTTGGCCTCGTTCTCGCCCTCGACCGCGGTGGCCAGCGCCTGCGCGACCTGGACGCGGCGGTCGCGGTCGGCGGCGGCGGCGCCGATCTCGCCGTCGCGCTCCTTCTCGGCGACCTTGACCTTGGCCTCGTTGATCGCGCGCGCCGCGGCGTCGCGGCCGAGCGCGTCGATGTAGCCCGATTCGTCGGTGATGTCCTGGATGTTGACGTTGATCAGCCGCAGGCCGACCTTGCGCAGCTCGCCCTCGACGCCGCCGGTGATGTTTTCGATCAGCTTGTCGCGGTCGGCGTTGATCTCCTCGATCGACATCGTGGCGAGCACCACGCGCATCTGGCCGAAGATGATGTCGCGCGCCAGCTCGGCGACCTGCTTCATCTCCAGGTTGAGCAGGCGCTCGGCGGCGTTCTCCATCACGCCGGGCTCGGTCGAGATGCCGACCATGAACGTCGAGGGCGTGTTGACGCGGATGTTCTGGAGCGAGAGCGCCCCCTGGAGGTTGATGTCGATCGCCATCGGCGTCAGGTCGAGGAACGCGTAGCTCTGGAACACCGGCACGATGAACGCCGCGCCGCCGTGGTAGCAGCGCGCCGACATCCCCGGCCGCCGCCCGCCCACCTTGCCGTAGACGACCAGGATCTTGTCGGAGGGGCAGCGCTTGTAGCGGCGCAGGATGAAGACGACGAAGAGGAACACCGCCACGCTGGCGGCGACGATTCCGAACAGACCCGTGATCGGCATGGAGGCGCCTCCTAAGAGTTGTCGGTCGCGGCCGGCGCGGGCGGATCGAGCGGCTCGACCAGCAGGGTCTGCTGGGCGAGCACGTCGACTACCTTCACCCGCGCGCGGGCGGCGATCTTGTGGGCGGAGCGGGTGAAGGCCCGGACCACGCACAGCCGGCCCTGGACCAGCACCTCGACCTGGCCAGGGCCCGCCATCGCGGCCGGGATCGGGATGTAGGCGCTGCCGGCGGCGCCGATCGCGTTGCGGTAGTCGAGCGTGCCCTCGTAACGCATGGCGTAGATCCCGCGCATCAGGAACAGGATCGTCGCCATCAGGGCGCCGCCCGCGACCAGCGCGACCAGGACCGCGGCCGCGAGCCCGAGGCCCGATTCGAGCGCCGCCACGCCGCCCCAGCCGAAGCCGGTGAAAAAGCCGGTGATCGTCCGCAGCGAGAACACGCCGCCGCCGCCGTGGACGTCGCCGGCCTCGAAATCGGTGTCGGCGTCGCCGTCGAATCCGAAGAAGCTCAGGAACAACTGCAGCACCAGCACCACCGAGGTGGCGATGGCGATCGCGTAGAAGACCTTGTGCGCGATGGCGAGCTCGCTCCACCAGAGCTCCACGGCCGCCTCCCTTCCCGGCGCCGGCGCAGGGCCTCCTCCAGGCCCCGAGCCGCGGCGTTGCACGATCCGGCGATGCGCGGGGATCCTAGCACCCGCGGTTTTGGAACGACCGTCCCTACGCCGGCCTCGGAGCGGGTATTCGCGCCGCCGCGGGGCGCCGGCGAGAACCTCGGCGGGGATGCGCGTAGAGTAGCCTGTACGCGGCGCACCCGGCGCGGCCAGTCGGCGGCGCCGGCGAAGACGGTCGAGGGCGCGGCCCGGTGGGCGTCGGGCCGTCCCGAGAAGTCGGATGAGCATCAGGATCGCCGGAGCGCTGTTCGCCATCCCGTTGGCGGTGGTCCCCCCGGCGGGGGCCGGCGCCGCCCCGCGCGCGACCGATCCCGCGCCGGCCGCGGCGCCGGCCGCGCAGCCTGCCGGGGCCGAGCCGATCCCCCGCGAGCAGGTCCTCCACCTGAGCCCGGAGATGGAGGCGTTCCTCGCCGAGCACGTCGGCGGCGGCACGGCCAACCTGCGCCTGCACTCGCTGATGGACGCGCTGTTCGAGCGCGGCAAGCTCGGGGTCTCCTACGCCGACGCCGAGACCACGACCGCGGCGCGGACGTTCGAGCTGCGCAGCGGCAACTGCCTGTCGTTCACCCTGATGTTCGCGGCGATGGCGCGCCACCTCGGGCTCGACGTCCGCTTCCGCGAGGTCGGCGAGGTCCTGTCCTGGAATCAGCGCGGCGCCGTGCTGCTCAACAGCAAGCACCTCTACACCGAGGTGCTGGTCGATCGCGGCGTGATCGCGGTCGACTTCATCCCCGGCGCCGACAAGCGCTACCGGCTGGTCCGCGACGCCGACGACGCCCGCGTGCTCGCCCACTTCTACAGCAACCTCGGGGCCGAGAGCCTGGCCGCGGGAGAGCCGCAGCGGGCGCTCGCCCACCTCGAAGAGGCGATCGCGATCGACCCGACCTTCGGCTGGGCGTGGAGCAACCTCGGCGTGGTCTACCGGCTGCTCGGCCGGCCCGAGCGCGCCGAGCAGGCCTACCTCGAGGCCTACCGTCTCGACCCGGCCGACGCCACCCCGCTTTCCAACCTGGCCAGCCTCTACGCCGGCCAGGGCCAGGAGCGCAGGGCGGCGCGCCTCGAGCGCAGGGTCGAGGCGCACCGGCGGCGCAACCCCTTCTACCACTACCGGCTCGCGCTGCAGGCGTCGGCGGACGGGCGGACGCAAGAGGCGATCGACCACCTGCGTCGGGCCGTCCGCCGCGCACCGGACGACCCGCGGTTCCGGTCCCGGCTGGCGGAGCTCTACCGCAGCGCCGGCCGGCCGAAGAAGGCCGAGCGCAGCCTCGAGCTGGCGCTGCTGCACAGCGCGGATCCGGAGGCGAAAGAGCTGCTGCAGCGGCGCCTCGCGGAGTGGCGGTCCGGCCGCCGGGAGGTGGCCGGCGGCGCCGAGAGCGGCGGCGGCGACCGGGACGGTGGGGGAAAGGTCGCCCCGAACCAGGGCTGAGCGCGCGCACCGAGGTCGGTGCCGTTGCCGTCGCCGCCGCGGCCCGGAAACCGGGACCGCGGTCTGCGCGGGGCCGCCGGGCGCAATTCGGAATCCTGGATTCAGAATTCATCATTTTGGATCGAGTGACTTCGCCGAGGGTGCCGGCCGATGTGTCGCGCTGGTGAAAGTATTGAGGGGAAGGGACTTGCGCCAGTTGGACATCACTGGCGTCGGTGGCATGTCAAATGCACGACTCTTGAGTTAGGATTCCGATTCCGGCGCATGAGTCTGGCCTCGGCCTGGGGGAAGGGTGGTCCGAACCTCGGGGGAGGCCGTCGGTGATGACGCTGCACAACCCAGGGGGACTAAGGAATGAGACGGTCGATCGTACTTTCGGGTCTGCTGCTGTTGGTCATGTCGGGTGCGGCGCTGGGTCAGGTGGCCCAGCGAGGCACCATCCTGGTCACGGTGACGAGCGCCGACGACGGGAGCCTGCTTCCGGGCGCGGCCGTCGAGGCGAAGTCCGACCAGACCCTGACGTCGCGACTCGGGACGACGGGCGGTGACGGTAGGACGCAGCTCGTGTCTCTCGATCCGGCGACGAACTACGTCGTGACGGTGACGCTCGAGGGCTTTGCGCCCGCGCGGATCGAAGCGGTGCTGGTGCGCGCCGGTTTGACCACGCCCCTGACCGTCGAGCTGCAGCTCGAAGCGTTCGGGGAGGAGCTCCTGATCACCAGCACGTCACCGGTCGTGGACACGACCAGCGCCACGGCCGGCCAGGACATCACCCTCCAGCTCACCGAGGCGCTGCCCACGGCGCGGAGCTACCAGGACTACCTGCAACTGGTCCCGGGGGTCCAGCCCTCGACCAGCGGCAACCCGGCGTCGCGGTCGGGCATGAACTACTCCGACATCGCCGGCGAGGTGGGAGTGTCGAGAGACAACTTCTACTACTTCGAGGGGATCAACGTCACCGACGGGCTGACCGGTACCTTCGGCGCCAACCTCAACACCGAGATCATCCAGGAGCAGAGCGTGCTCACCGGCGGCCTACCGGCGGAGTTCATCGGCGCCACCGGCCTGGTGTCGAACGTGATCACCAAGAGCGGCGGCAACCAGTTCTCCGGCTCGTTGAACTACTACTTCCAGGACGACAGCTTGGTCGCCGACGACAAGCATCAAGAGGACGCGACCTTCTCGACCTACGACACGGCGTTCACCCTGGGCGGACCGATCTTCCGGGACAAGGCGTGGTTCTTCACCAGCTACCGGCTCCTCAACCGCGAGGACAACGTCGTCTCGCTCACCGGTCAGCCCCTGCGCACTGTCGACCGCGACGACGAGCAGGCGTTCGGCAAGCTGACCTGGGCGATCACGGACAGGGACCTGGTCAGCGGCGTCTTCCTCAGCGATCCGACCGAGTTCAGCGGCACCAACGACCCCCAGGTCACCAACCAGCGGGATCGCTTCCGCGATCAGGGCGGAGAGCGCTGGAACGCGAACTACAGCCGGGTGTGGAGCAGCCTCGGGCTCGAGCTGTCGGCGTCCGATCACGAGGGGGACCTCGACCAGGGTCCGGTCGTCGCCGAGCCGCGCAACAACGTCATCCACCGGCCGGGCGAGAGCCCGGGCATTCAGGGCGAGCAGCTCGGCGGCTTCGGGCTCATCAGTGAAACGACGCGGAGCACGGAATCGCTGCGCGGTTCGCTCGAATGGCTCGGCTCTTCGAGCTGGGGCGATCACGCGGTGAAGGTCGGCGCCGAGCTGTCCGAGAACGGCTGGTTCACGAACAGCCTCACCTCCGGCAGCGCGACGTTCACCTCGCTCGACTTGATCTACCAGAACCAGGGCGTCACCGCCGGCGAAATCGCCAACACCCCGTTCCGGCTGATCGACTTCAACCCCTTCGCCACCAGCGACTTCAATGGCTTCGTCAACATCGGGCTCGCCGGTCTGACAGCAGCCCAGCGTGCCGCCGTCTTCGCCTCCCTCGACGCGAACGGCGACGGCGTTCTGACGCCCCAGGAGGTGGCGACCGGACTCGTGTTCAACGACACGGCCGGCAATCCGCACGGGATGGTCAACTACGACCGCACGTTCCAGTCCGAGATCGGTCCCCAGAACTTCAGCTCGGAGGGCACGACCTACTTCATCCAGGACACCTGGCAGTGGAACAAGTGGGCGATCAACCTGGGCGTGCGCGCCGAGGAGTGGAAGCACATCGGCAGCGACGGCAACACCGAGCTGTATACCTTCGACACCGAGTACGCGCCGCGGCTGAGCATCGCCTACGACCTCAAGGGCGACGGCCGCCATCGCCTGTCGGCCTACTACGGCCGCTATTACGACCCGATTCGCAACAACATGACCGACTTCGCCGGCCAGCTCACCGGCGAGGTCAACCTCGAGCAGGTCTGGGTCGACGCGATCCAGGACTGGGTCACCTACCGCGTCCGCGGCGGCGTCCAGAACCCGGACGCCTTCTTCGCGCTGACCACCGAGACCCCGTACACCGACGAGTACCAGCTCGGCTACAAGGTCGACCTGGGCCGCAGCATGAGCCTCGAGGCCAACCTGATCAAGCGTGAGACGGAGGACGTCCTGGAGGACTACGACCTCAATCTCTACTCCAATCCGGCCGGGTACACCCACTTCTTCACGGGCGCGCCTCTGGACCCGAACCACCCCGAGTCGCTGTTCATCCCGGTCGACTACTTCGGGTTCGGCGCGATTCCGCCGTCGAACTTCATCATCGCGACCCTGCTCGGCGGCAATCGGGACTGGGAGGGCGCCGAGCTGATCTTCCGCAAGAGGTTCAGTAACAACTGGCAGATGTTGGCCTCCTACAACTACGCCGACGGCGAGGGCAACACCAACTCGGACTCCAACGCCGACTTCCAGGGTGACGTGCTGTGGCTCGACCCGCGGGCGCCCAACCAGCTCGGCACCCAGCCCGGCCTGATCGAGCACCTGTTCAAGGTCGCCGGCAGCTACCAGTGGAGCAACGGCATCCAGGTCGGCGGCGCCTACCGCTGGAACTCGGGCGTGGTGATCTCCCGCACGTTCTCCGCGTCGGGCCGCAACCTGCCGTTGCTCGACATCAACGATCCGCAGTACGACGGTCCGCCGGTCAACTTCGCCGGTCAGGAGGGCGCCTGGCTGTCGCCGCTGGCGGTGGGGCAGTTCGACAACCCCGACTACGGCATCCTGGATGTCCGCCTCGCGTACCTGTGGGACCTCGATCGGGTCGACCTCGACTTCTTCGTCGACCTGTTCAACGTCCTCGACGACCAGGCGACGGTCCGCGAGCAGGACCTGGTCGGCGGCGGCGGCGGTGCCGCGTTCGGTGAAGGCACCGACTTCGCCGAGCCGAGACGGTTCTTCCTCGGAGCCCGGCTGCGCTTCTAGCCAGCCGCGTTCCATGACGGTTGCGAGGGGGACCCTCCGGGGTCCCCCTTGTTGTCTCCGGCCTCGGGTGGCAAGATGGCCGCGACAGGCAGGGGGGCCACCATGATCCGTCTGACTCCGATCTGCACGCTGAGTCTCCTGGTCCTGCTCTCGGCGGTGGCGCCGGCGGCGCCCCAACCCGCCGAGCAGGAGGAGCCGCCCGCCACCACCTTCTTCGAGACGGTCGACGTCGAGGTCGCGACGGTCGAGGTGTTCGTCTCCGACCGCCAGGGCACGCCGGTGACCGGCCTCACCAGGGACGACTTCGAGCTGCGGGTCGACGGCCGGCCGGCGCCGATCACCAACTTCTACGCCGAGATCCTCGGCCGGCCGGCGACCGGCGAGTGGCGGACCGAGATCGCCGAAGCCGAGGCCGTGACGGAGACCGATTCTGGCCCCGGCCCCGGCCTGAGACCGCCGCCGCAGCGCCTGAGGATCGTCGTCTTCATCGACCACACGAACATCCGCGCCGTCAACCGCAAGCGTGCCCTCGAGCGCCTGCGGGAGTTCCTCGAGCGGAGCACCGGCCCGGACGATGCGGTGGCGGTCGTCTCTCTGACCGACAGGCTGTGGATCCATAGCGATTTTCTGAATGACCCGAGGACCATCGCTCGCATCTTCGGCGACGTCGAGAAGGTCTCGTACCAGGACCTGAGCGGCGAGACCGAGCGCCGCCGGATCTTCAACGAACTGTCGCGCGGTCATACCGGCGGTGGACAGTCGATCGCCCTCCAGAACCCCGATACCGGGCTCTCGAACGCCGACTTCTTCGGCCCGGCCATCGAGGCCTCCATCCGTGCTTATGCCGCGGCCGAGTACCAGCGTACCCGCGGCTCGCTGGAAGCGTTGAAGCGGTTCCTCGGCTCGCTCGGAGGGGTCCCCGGCCGCAAGGCCCTGATCTACGTCAGCGACGGCATCGTGAACCGGCCCGGCGAGGACCTCTTCATCGCCTATCGCAACGCCTATGGTTCCTCGTCGCTCAACCCGGGCGTGCCGAAGATCGACCCCAACATCGACTACACCCGGCAGGTCGGCGAGTACGACCTCATTCGCGAGGTCCAGCAGGTGGCCGACGCCGCGAACGCGGCCGGAGTCACGTTCTACGCGCTCGACGCCCAGGGCGACCACGCGATTTCCGTCCGTTCCGCGCTGTCCGAGGGGTGGTCGGAGACCTCCGAGGTGATCTCGACGTTCGAGGCGAACGTGCGGGAGCCCCTGGAGTACACCAGCGAGGCGACCGGCGGCCGGCGCATCCAGGCCTCCGACCAGCTCCTCTCCGACCTCGCCGTCGTCGCCGCCGATTTCGACAGCTACTACTCGCTCGGCTTCCGGCCGCCGGAGGCCGAGGCGGGGGCGACGCAGGACATCGAGGTCCGGCTGCGCGGCGAAGCCGGCAAGGGGCGCGTCGTGCGCTACCGGGAGTCCCGCCGGAGCAAGGGCGCCGATCAGCGCACCGGCGAGGCGATGCTCGCCGCGATCTTCTACAACGCCACGGCCAACCCGCTCGAGCTGGGGCTGACGCAGGGCGAGCCGGTGCGGCGCGAGGACGGCAACCTGGTGCTGCCGGTCACGATCGAGATCCCGGTCGCCAGGATCGCCCTGATCCCGGAGGAGGCGGTGTCCGCGGGCCGGCTTTCGATCTACGTGACCGTCAAGGACAAGTCGGGCGACGCCCGCGAGGTGCAGAGGCTGCCGTTCCACCTGCGGATCCCCGCCGACAAGGTCGCGGAGGCGATGCGGCACGCGGCCCACCACACGCTCCAGGTGGTGCTGCGCCCGGGCGACCAGCAGGTCGCCGTCGGGGTGCTCGACGAGATCGCCACGACGCTGTCGACGGTCCGGATCGAGGTGGCGGGAACGGTCTGATCCACCGGTGGTCGCAAACGAGCTCGGTAGGAGGTACACCATGGTTCGCGGAATCAGCGTGCTGACTCTCCTGGTCCTGCTCTCGACGGTGGCGCCGGCGGCGCCCCAAGACTCCGAGCAGGAGGAACCCTCCGCCACCTTCTTCGAGACGGTCGACATCGAGGTCGCGACGGTCGAGGTCTTCGTCTCCGACCGCAAGGGCACGCCGGTGGCCGGCCTCGACCGGGACGACTTCGAGCTGCTGGTCGACGGCAGGCCGGTGGAGATCACCAACTTCTACGCCGAGATGCTCGGCCGGCCATCAACCGTCGAGTGGCTGGCCGAGACCGCCGAGGCGAGCGAGATCGATGTCGGGAGCGGTCTGAAGCCGCCGCCGCAGCGCCTGCGGATCGTCGTCTTCATCGACCACACGAACCTCCGCACCGGCAACCGCAAGCGGGCGCTCGACCTGCTGCGAGAGTTCATCGGGAGGTATGCCGGTCCGGACGACGGGGTGGCGGTCGTCTCGCTGACCGACCGGCTATGGATCCACAGCGACTTCCTGAACGACCCCGAGACCATCGCACGCATCTTCCACGACGTCGAGGGGATCTCGTACGAGGACATGAGCGGCGAGTCGGAGCGCCGCCGCATCCTCAACGAGATGTCGCGGGGTCATACCGGTGGCATGCAGACCTCTCACCGTGAGACTCGTGAGAGCATCGAACGGGGGCTCGACTTCCCGACGCCCGCCGATTTCATCGGCGCCGGGCTCGAGGCTTCGATCCGCGCGTATGCCGCGACCGAGTACCAGCGCACGCGCGCCTCGGTGGAGGCGTTGAAGCGATTCCTCGGCTCGCTCGGTGGGGTCCCCGGCCGCAAGGCCCTGATCTACCTCAGCGACGGCATCATCAACCGTCCGGGCGAGGACCTGTACGTCGCCTATCGCAACGCGTTCTCGGGCTCGACCAGAGCCGCGGGCATGGTCCAGTCGGACCCCAACACCGACTACCTGCGGCAGGTCGGCCAGTACGATCTGAGCCTCGACATCCGGAAGGTCGCCGCCGCCGCGAACGCGGCGGGCGTCACCGTGTACGCGATCGACGCGGAGGGCGACCACACGACCGCCGTCCGTTCCGCGCAGCTCGACGGCGGGGCGGAGACCAACGAGATCGTCTCGACCATCGAGGCGAACGCGCGCGAGCCTCTCGAGTACGCCACCGAAGCGACCGGCGGGCGGCGCATCCAGGCCTCCGACCGGCTCCTCTCCGACCTGACGACCGTCGCCGCCGACTTCGACAGCTACTACTCGCTCGGGTTCCGGCCGCCGGAGGCCGGGCAGGGGGCGACCCAGAACGTCGAGGTCCGGCTGCGCGGCATCGAAGCCGGCGCCCGGCACGTCGTCCGCTACCGCGAGTCCCGCCGCAGCAAGGACGCCGGCCAGCGTGTCGGCGAGGCGATGCTGGCCGCGATCTTCTACAACGCCACGGTCAACCCGCTCGAGCTGGGGCTGACGCAGGGCGAGCCGGTCAGGCGCGAGGACGGCAACCTGGTCCTGCCGGTTACGGTCGAGATCCCGGTCGCCAAGCTCGCCCTGGTCCCGGAGGAGGCGGTGTCCGCGGCCCGGCTTTCGATCTACGTGACCGTCAAGGACGAGAAGGGCGACGCCCGCGCGGTGCAGGAGATGCCGTTCCACCTGCGGATCCCCGCCGACAAGGTCGCGGAGGCGATGCGGCACGCGGCCCACCACACGCTCCAGGTGGTGCTGCGTCCCGGCGACCAGCAGGTCGCCGTCGGCGTGCGCGACGAGGTCGCCGCGACGCTGTCGACCGTGCGGCTCGAGGTGGGGGGAACGGTCTGATCTCGGTCTGATCTCGGTCTGATCCGGCGATCCCGTACAATTGCGCCTCCCCGTGCGGGTCGAGGGCTCGTACGGTCGCAGGAAGGAGGCGCTCGATGTCGCGCAGTCCTCAAGCTCTGCTCGTCCTGCTCGCCGCGACGGCGTGCGTCCTGGCGGCGACCGGCCCCGCCGAGGCGGCCACCGGCCGGTTCCGCGGCACGGTGGTCGACGAGAACGGCGAGCCGATCGCCGGGGTCTCCGTCACGGTGACCAGCGCCGATCTGCCGGACTTCCACGAGCAGCTCGAGACCAACAAGCGGGGCATCTTCACGCTCACGGTCGCCCAGGTCGACCCCACCTACACCCTCCAGCTCACCAAGCCCGGTCACCGGAGCCTGAAGGTCGACGTCCAGGCCCGGGCGACCGAGTTGGCGACCGAGACCTACACGCTGCCCGCGGTCGTCGCCGGCGAGGAGGAGGTGCCCGAGGGAGCGCTCCCCGCGGCGGAGGCGGCGGAGGTCAACGTCGCGATCCGGGCCTACAACGAAGGCGTGACCGCGCAGCGTGCCGGCGACCTGGCCACCGCGCGCGCGCGGCTGGAGGCGGCTCTGGCGGAGGACGACGCCCTCGCGCCGGCCCAGGTCGCGCTCGCCACGGTCTACCTCGACCTCGGCCTGCACGAGCAGGCGCTGGCCGGCGCCGATCGCGGGCTGGAGCTCCGGCCCGGGGATCGCGAGGCGCTCCGCGTCCGCTACGAGGCGCTGCTCGGCCTCGGCCGCCGCGACGAGGCGGAGGCCGCGAAGGCCGAGCTGAAAGCGGCCGAGGGCGCGTCGGTCACCGCCAAGAGTCTCTACAACGAGGGCGCGGAGGCCTACCAGGCGCAGGATCTCGACGCCGCCCTGGCCAAGTTCCGGCAGGCCGCGGAGATGGACCCGTCGCTGTTCGACGCCCACCACGCGATCGCGACCATCCTCGTCCATCGCGGTGAGCACGCGGCCGCGGCGGCGGCGGCGGATCGGGCGCTCCAGCTCAGCCCCGAGGACCCGCGCACGCTGCGCGTGGCCTACGACGCCTACCGCGGCGTCGGCGACCGCGAACGCGCGACCGAGATCGCGGGGCGGCTGGCGGCGGCCGACCCCGAGTTCGGCGCCGTCGGCCTGCTCCAGCAGGGGGGCGACCTGTTCAACGCGGGAGACGTCGACGGCGCTCGGGACCTCCTCGAGCAGGCGCTGGCGCTCGACTCCGGTCTTCCGAAGGCCTACTACCTGCTCGGTCTGTGCGCCCTCAACGCCGGCGACTACGCGCTGGCCCGGCGGCACCTGACGAAGTTCCTCGAGCTCGACCCGAACGCCGCCGACGCCCCGGCCGCCAGGGAGATGCTCGGCGCGATCGAGTAGGCGCGCGCTCGCGCAGCCCGCGGTCGTCGTCAGCGGGCGCGGTCGATCGCGGCGGCGAGCGCCGCGACCGCCGGATCGTCGGGTGCGTCGCGCACGAGGGGCGCCAGGTGGAGTGCGGCGGGCTCCGGCTGCCCGTTGTCCAGCAGCAGGCGCGCCAGCTCGAGGCGGGCATCGCGGTCGCCGGGATCGGTCGAGACGGCGACCTCGAGCAGCCGGATTCGCTCCTCTCGTGCCTTCTGCTTCTGGAACCGCTCGAGTGTCTGGCGCCCGTCGGCTTGCCGGCCGTCGCGCAGCAGCGCCTGGGCGAGCAGGTAGAGGACGTCCGAACGGTTGGGCGCCTCCTGCGCGAGCCGCCGGAGCTGCGCCACCGCGTCGCCGGAGCGGCCGGAGGCGAGCAGGGCGCGGGCGAGCAGGACCTTCGCCTCGACGCCGGGTGCGGCGGCGAGCACCCGGCGCAGGATCGACTCGGCCTCCTCCGCCTGCCCCTCGGCCAGCTTCAGCTCGGCGAGACCGGTCAGGGCGGTCGGGTCGTCGGGCGCCAGCGCGAGCGCCGTCTCGAGCTCGCGCCGCGCCTCCGCCGGACGGCCGAGCCGCAGCAGCGCGAGCCCGCGGTAGGTCTTCGGGTGGGGGTTGTCGGGCGCCAGGCTCTCGGCGCGGGCCAGCGCCTCGGCGGCCTCGTGGTGGCGCCCGGCCTGGTGCAGGGCGAACCCGAGCATGAAGGCCGCCAGCCCGTGGGCCGGCTGCCGGTCGAGGATCGCCTCGAACTCGCGCTTGGCGGGCACCCAGAGACCCGCCGCGAGACTGGCTTGCCCGAGGAGCAGCCGCAGCTCGAGGTCGTCCGGCCGCGCGGCGACCGCCTGCCGGAGCAAGACGACGGCTTCGTAGACGCGCCCCTCCCGGAGGGCGCGGGCGCCGGCGAGGCCGCCGCGCTCGGCGTCTCCGGACTGCGCCGCGGCGGGCGCGGCGGCGAGCAGCAGCAGCGGCAGCGCGAGGGCGAGCCCTCTCATGGCGCGTCCCCGCCGGCGAGCGCTCGGCGGTCGACGACCCCCTCCCCCTGACGCCAGACCACCCGTTGACCGCCGGCCAGGTCCGTCGCCTGCTCGATCGCGCCGTCCGGCCAGCGCACCTCGACGCGCTCGGCGCGGCCGTGCCCGCCCAGGCCCAGAACGACCCGCGCGTCCGAATGCGAGGCGTAGCTGCCGCCGCCGTGGAGCTGGCGCCGGAGGGTGCGGTCGCCGACCGAGGCGGTGACCGCGCTCCCGAACGCGTCGGTGTTCGGAGGCCGCCCCCGGAGGTCGACGACCAGGAACCGCGTCGGGTCGCCGGCCTCGTTGCGCCACACCCGCAGCCGGTCGCCGCAGCTCGCGATCACCAGGTCCGGATCCCCGTCGCCGTCGAGATCCCCGGCGGCCAGCCCGCGCGACGACAGCGGCGGGCCCGGGAACTCGACGCGCTCGAAGCGGCCGTCCCCGCGGTTGAGGAACAGGTCGTCCGCCATCGCATAGGAGCTGCCGGGCAGGAACTCCTCGGCGTTGTCGAAGACGTGCCCGTTGGCGACCGCGAGATCGAGCAGCCCGTCGCCCTCGACGTCGAGCGCCGCGATGCCCCAGCCGACCTTCTCGAGCGACGGGAACCCGAGGCCGCTGGCCAGGCTCTCGTCCTGCCAGAAGCCGCCCGCCAGCGGGACGAAGTAGCGGTTGGGCTCCTTCTGGAAGTTGGTGAAGAAGACCTCGGCGCCGCCGCGGCCGGAGAGGTCGGCGATCACCACCCCCATGCCCCCTTCCGCCATCCCGACTTCGCTGTGACCGACGCCCGATTCGGTCCCGACCTCGTCGAAGCGCCGGCCCCCGCGGTTCAGGTAGAGGAAGTTGAGCGTGCGGTCGTTGGCGACGTAGAGATCGGTGCGGCCGTCGCCGTCGACGTCGCCCGCGGCGACGCCCATCCCGCGGCCGTCGTCACGCACGCCGTACTCGATCGAGACGTCGGTGAAGCGTCCGCCGTCGTTGCGGTAGAGGCGCTGCTGGACCGGCGGGAACTGCTCCGGGCTGCAGTAGATCTCGAGATCGCCCGCGCGGCACGGGCCTTCCTTCTCGACGTCGTAGGCGATGTAGTCGGCGACGTAGAGGTCGAGGTCGCCGTCGGCGTCGACGTCGAGGAAGGCGCCGCTGACGCTCCAGGCCGGATCCTCGACGCCCGCGGCGACCGCCTCGAACCGCCCGCCACCGAGGTTGCGCAGGAGACGGTTCGGGCCGTAGTTCATGACGTACAGGTCCGGCCGCCCGTCGCCGTCGTAGTCGCCGACCGTGACGCCCATCCCGTAGCCCCGGGTCTCGGGCGGGATCGATCCCTCCGGGGCCGCCTCGAACGTCCCGTCGCCGCGGTTCAGGAACAGCCGGTCGTCCGCCGGACGCTCCCCCCGCGGGTCTCCGGGGAGCGGGCCCGAGTCGACCACGAAGAGGTCGAGATCGCCGTCGCCGTCGACGTCGACCAGGGCCACCCCCGGGCCCATCGTCTCGGGATAGTGATGGCGGCCGGCGGCGCCGCTGTCGTGGACGAAGTCGACACCCGACTCCGCGGTGACGTCGCGGAACGGGAACCCGGTCGCCTCCAGGGCGCGCGGTCCGTCTTCGGTCGCGGTCCGGGCCTCGTCCGGCGCGGGCTCCCCGGAGCAGGCGGCGGCGGCGACCGCGACCGCCAGGGCGACGCCCAGACGGGCGGCGGCGGCGCTCGAGCGGAACCGGTCCCGCGACGGACGCGCGGCGCGGCGCATCACTCCGCGGCTCCCGCGCGCAGCGGCATCGAGATCACCGAGTGCATCGCACCGATCTCGTCGAGCACGCCAACCACCAGCTTCTGGAGCCCCGCTCGCACTAGGAGCCGATGGGTATGCAGGTAGGACTCCCCGCGCGCGGCCTCGACGTGCTCGGCGGGCAGCCGGAAGCCGATCGGCACCTCCTCGACGCCGGACGCCCGCCCCTGATCGTCGATCGCGGCCACGAACAATCGGAGGCGCGCCTCGTGCTTGCCGTCCGGCTGCGGCAGGAGCACGACGTTGGCGAGCGGGATGCGCACCTGGACCGGCACCAGGTACTCGCTGCGGGACCGCCGGACCGCGTCGCCCGGCCGCGCCTGGATGCCCAGCGGGTTGTCCTCGAAGCTGTAGGCCAGCGCGGCCCGCACGCGCTCGAACATCCGGTCGCTGCTCGACCGGCTCCGGTAGCCGTCGCGGTGCCTCACCTGCACCCCCGGGCGGTTCACCTCGACCCTGATGCGGTGGTACCTGCCGTCGCCGGCCTGCCGTTCCGGGTAGCCGAGGGAGTAGTAGGTCTGGAGAGCCGCTCCGACCTCGCGCAGCGGGGGGAGCACCTCGTTGCGGTTGACGATCGCGCGCCCGCCCGTGCGGTTCGCCAGGTAGCGCAGCGTCGACTGGTGGTTGGCCTCCGCCGCCGAGCTGATGCGACTGCGCGTGCCGGGAGACCTGATCGCGGTGTATTCGGCGCCGCCGAAGAGGTCCGGCCGCAGCCCGCCCGCGTCCAGGGTGTAGAAGCTGACCCGATGCGCGTTGGCCTGGGCCGCCAGGCTCTCGAAATCGCGACTGGTGTCGTAGCGCGCCATCTCCATGAACGCCCGCGAGTCGTCGAACCGGATGTCGACCGCCTCGAACAGCTCCTGACCGGCGACCATCGGCACGCCGCTGCTGACGTGGAGCATCACCTTGCGCCCGGGCAGGCCCGCGAGCGAGTCGAGCAGCTCGCGCAGCGCCGAGACCGTGTCCCGGATCTCGATCATCTCGGAGTCGGCGTAGTTCAGCGCCCACAGCAGGGCCGCGGATTCCTCGTCGGCGTCTTCGATGTGCCGGATCGCTTCGCGACGCTGGGCGTCCCGTGCGGTCCGAAACCCGGTCAGGTCCTCCAGCTCGAGGAGGGCGTCGGCGACCAGGTGACGATCGCGCGTGAACGGATGCCGGACGTTGAGCGCGCGGTCGTAGGTCACCAGCAGCACCTCGTCGCCGTCCCGGAGCTGATGGAGGACGAAGCTGCGCAGGTCGGGGAGGATCCGGTTGCGCTCGAGCGGGAGGGAGTTGAAGTTGTCGACGAAGATGACGAGACGGAGCTGCTGCTCCGCCGGCAGCTCCTCCGGCGCCGGCTCGAGCGGGACGGACGCCGCCACCGGCTCGGCGGCGGCCGTCTTCGGCGACGCCGAGCCGGCCGGGCGGCCGTGCTCGACGGCGTAGAAGTTCGTGATCTCCACCGGCTCGCCGTCGTCGAAGACCTCGAATTCGGCGGCCGTGAGGCCGGTCACGGGGTTGCCGTCCCGGTCGGTCACGTACGCGTCGACATTGACGATGCTGACCTGGACGCTGCCGCTGAAGCTCTCCTGCTCGCCAACGACTTGCGGCGGCGATCCGGGCGCCGCGAGCGCCGGCGTCAGCGTCAGGAGCGTTGCGGTCAGGCGTCCGAGCCGCGAGGTCTGCAGGTGGGATGGGGCGGCCACGATGCCCGAAGTCTAGCAAGGCCCCCGACACGGCGCGAATCGGCGCGGGCGCGCTCGTATCGCCGGCCGGCGAGGAGAGCGAGGGCGCGGCGGCCTGCTCGACGCCGGGGCCGCCACGCCCTCGAAGACGCGGGCCGGCTGCGGGTCAGCCCGCTCGGCCGCCGCGCGCCCGGCCGACGATGTCGTCGAGAATGATCGAGCCGGCCAGCGCGCCGACACACGTCGCGGCAGCGTAGACGGCGGTGATCCCCCCGTCCCCCGCCGCCCACACCGCCGAATAGCCCCAGCCGCCGATCACCCCGCCGACCGCGCCGAGGATCCGGATCCACCACGGGTCGGGCGGTTGCGGCGGCGGCGGCCAACGGCGAGGCCACGACGTCCCGCACCAGCCGACGAGGAGCCAGAGGACGAGCAGTCCTGCATCCATGGCACTCCCTCCTATCGAGAAGGAGGCGCTCGGCACGAGCGCTCCTGTACAGCCGGCCCTGTACGGCTCCCGGGTGCCCGCCCTATGTCGATCTGCTGATGCGCATATCGTAACCTGTTTCCGGCTTCATCTGCCCAACTCCTCCGGGTTGAGCCCCGCCAGCTCGTCGAGCACGAACCGCCCGTCCTTGCGGATCAGGCGGTCGTCGAACCAGACCTCGCCGCCGCCGGAGGCGGGGTCCATGCGCAGGACCAGATCCCAGTGGATGCCGCTGCGGTTGCCGTTGTCGGCCTCGCCGTAGGCGTTGCCGGGGGTGAAGTGGATCGAGCCGGCGATCTTCTCGTCGAACAGGATGTCGCGCATCGGCCGGGTGATGTGGGGGTGGAACGCGAGCGAGAACTCGCCGACGTAGCGTGCCCCGGGGTCGGTGTCGAGCACGCGCGTCAGGTGGGCGGTATCGGTCGAGGAGGCGGCGATGATACGGCCGCGCTCGAAGGTCAGGCGCACGTCGTCGTGGGCGACCCCTTGGTAGATGGTCGGCGTGTTGAAGCGGATCGTCCCCTCGACGCTCTCGCGCACCGGGGCGGTGAAGACCTCGCCGTCGGGGATGTTCGCGCGGCCGTCGCAGGGCACGGCGGGGATGCCCCGGATGCTGAACGCGAGCTCGGTGTCGGGCGCCACCAGCCGCACGCGGTCGGTCCGCTCCATCAGCGTGGCGAGCGGCTTCATCGCCGCCGACATGCGCGCGTAGTCGAGGTTGCAGACCCGGAAGTAGAACTCCTCGAACGCCGCGGTCGACATCCCGGCGAGCTGGGCCATCGAGGCGTTGGGCCAGCGCAGCACGGTCCAGCGCTTCTTGAGCCGGATGCCGAGGTGGACCGGTTCCCAGTAGAGCCGGTTGTAGAGCCGCATCTTCTCCTCGGGCACGTCCGACCACTCGGCGACGTTGGCGCTGCCGCGCACCCCGATGTAGGCGTCCACGCGCTCCATGCGGTGCGCCTCCGCGCTCCCGATCAGCCCCATCTGCTCCTCGCTCCCGGCGAGCATCAGCGCCCGCCACACCTCCTGGCTCTTGAGCGTCGCGAGCGGCCGCGCCCCGGCCTCAGCGGTGGTCGCGATCAGCGTACGCGTGAACTCGTGCGGCACGTCGATCGCCTCGATCAGCACGGTGTCGCCGGGCTTGAGGGCGGTGGAGTAGCGGACGAGGGTCTCGGCGAGCTGGGCGTGGCGGGGGTCGGTCATGGGGTCGCGGTCTCCGGATGATGACGGTCGATTTCACCTCGCATTGAGGAACTCCTCCTGAGTCACCCCCGCCTGCTTCAAGATGGCGCGCAAGGTCCCCTCGGGCATGTCCCCGGGGTGGTTGGGGATCGTGGTGTAGCGATTCGTGACCGGGTTGTACCAGATCTCGTGGCTGCCCGCGGCTTGGCGGTCGAAACCGAAGCCGAGAGCCTTGAGCTGCTTGATGACTTGGCGATATCGGAAGCCGGCGAGTCGGCCCATCAGGTGCCCACGATCAGGGGGTATTCGAAGGAGTCGGCCGGCGCGCGGAGGTCAGGCTGCTCCTCGCGAGCGGCGCGAGCCTCGAGGAGCTTCTTCGCCACGTCGCGGGCGATCTCGAGGGTCTCCGTGATGGTCCGTCCCTGAGCGACTAGTCCCTGGATCTCCTCGGAGGTGGCGAGATAGACCCCCTCCGGGAGCTTCTCGATGTGAAGGTCGAGCACGCGTTCCATAGGGGTCTCCTTCGTCCTCGGAGGTTACCACTGGGCGGCCATCGCCTCCAGATCCGCCGATTCCTCGCGGCGCCGGGGGGTAGCCGTGCTCCTCAAGCTGACGACGGCGAAGGGATCGAGGAGCCGTGCGCCGCAGGCGTGGCAGGCCGAGCGGCTGCGAGGCCGTGGTACCCTTCAGCAAGCGATGGGCGAAGAGAACCCGGCACGAACCTACACCGTCCGCGCGGATTGGGATGCGGAGGCCGAGGTTTGGGTGGCGTTCAGCGGAGAGGTCCCCGGTCTGGCCACCGAGGCCGCGACGCTGGAGGCCCTCACCGAGAAGCTCCGCATTCTCGTCCCGGAGCTGCTCGAGGCCAACCGTCTCGAGATCGGCGGCCTGGGAGGCGAGATCTCCTTCGAGATCGTCGGCCACCGTCGCGAGCGTCTGCGGATGGCCTCGTAGGTGGCGAAGAGCTACATCCCCCGCCTCAAGAGACTCCTCCGCAAGCACGGCTGCCGATTCGAGCGCCAGGGCAGGGGCGATCACGAGATCTGGTACAGCCCGATCACCGATCGGCGCTTCGTGGTCGACTCGGCGATCCTGTCGCGCGATACAGCCGAGCAACTCGTTGAGCGCCACGCCGCCCGCGACGTAGCTCTCGCCGGAGCGGATGCGGTGCTCGGCTAGGAGTCGGCAGACGGCCCGCTGGAGGGCGGTGAGAGCGATTGTCGGATCCTCGCGGCGCGGACGAAGCCCTCGCGATCCGCGTGGCGCTCGATCTGACGCAGGACGCGAAGCGCCTGCTCCGGCGTCTCCGGGTAGAGGTCGGAGCGCAGGAACCACAGGCAACTCGCCCGGTAGTCGTCCACCAGCCGGCGGAGTTCGGCGTCGAGCGTTTGTCGCGGCTCGGATTGGTTCATCGGGAGCGAAGTATACCGCGCAGAGTGGCGCGGGGTTACGCCTGCCTAACGCCTCGAAGCAAGCCGACATTGGGGCGGCGAT
Source organism: uncultured Thermoanaerobaculia bacterium (assembly GCA_964573125.1). GTDB lineage: Bacteria > Acidobacteriota > Thermoanaerobaculia > Multivoradales > JBCCEF01 > CAVSQV01. The sequence continues at coordinate 10,254 of CAZNIX010000010.1, read as the reverse complement.
CCACCTCCCGATCGCGCTCCCCGCCCCTTCGTGTAAACTACCCCCTCGTTCCGACCGTGCAGCCGATTCGCTGAGGAGGAGAGGGGTTGACCTGCGTCCCGGCTCGTGCCTTCGCTCTCGGTCTGGCGCTGGCGGCGGCGGTGGCCGCGCCGGCCGGCGCCGAGGTCAAGATCGAGGTGCGGCCGGACGGCACCAAGGTGATGGTCAACACCGGCGCCGCGGCGCCCTCGGCCGCGGCGCCGGCGCCCGACGCCGCGGCGCTCGCCGCCGCGCGCCGGGCGATGGCGCGCGAGCGCTGGGGTTCGCTGATCGCGGACTACAGCACGCGCCACGGGCTCGACCCGCGGCTGGTGGCGGCGGTGATCGAGGTCGAGTCGGCCTACCGGCCGCGGGCGCGCTCGCGCAAGGGGGCGATGGGGCTGATGCAGCTCATGCCGGGCACGGCCGCCCAGCTCGCGGTCGAGGATCCCTACGACCCGGAGCAGAACCTGCGCGCCGGCGTCGCCTACCTGGCGCGGATGATCGAGCGCTTCGAGACGCTCGAGCTGGCGCTCGCCGCCTACAACGCCGGCCCCGAGGCGGTCGAGCGCCACCACGGCGTGCCGCCCTTCCGCGAGACCCGCGACTACGTCGAGCGGGTGCTCCGGCTCTACCAGGGGCGGCACGCGGACCTCGACGCGGCCGCGCAGCCCCCCGGCCGCAAGCCGTACATCGTGCGCGAGGCCGATGGCCGGCTCGTGCTCACGACCGACCCCTAACCTCCCGACTCCGCGGCGGTCAGTCGACTCTGAGCGCAGGCCGTTCGCCGAGGCAAGGAGGTCCGGGGCCTGGGCGCTCCTCCCCGGCTGCGTCACCCCTCCAACGAGGCAAGGAGGTCCGGGGCGTGGGCGCTCCTCCCAGGCAGCCCTGAGCAAGCGCAGCACGGGCAGACACTGCAGGCGTCGCCGACACCCGCGCGCAGCGAAGAGCAGGCGCGAGCAACGCCCCTGGAGTTTCGAGAGCGAGCGCCGGTGCCGGGGAGGAGCGCCCACGCCCCGGACCGGCGACCCAGCCGCCACGAACGAGCGCCGGTGCCTGGGAGGAGACACCCTGTGTCAACCCCTGCCGAAGAATCAGGCGGCCTGAAGTCGCTGAATAGTTTTAGCAGCGCCGTGGCGTGCGGGGTCGTACGGTCGCGCGTCGTGCAGACAGCGCCAGAGCACGCGGGTCCAGGCGCGGGCGAGGATGCGCGTAGCGTGAGGGTGGTCGCAGCCGCGGTCGCGTGCTCGGGAGTAGACGCTGTGGGCCCAAGGGCAGGCGCGTCGGGAGTTGTTCGCCCAGGTGGTGAGGGCACAGCGGAGGCGTTTGTTGCAGGCCCGGCGGCAGGTGACGCCGCGGCTCTTGCCGGAAGCATGGGTGACCGGCGCGACGCCGGCCTCGGCGGCGAGCTGTTGTTCGGTGGAGAAGCGCTTGGGGTCGTCGCCGAGCTCGGCGACGATCTGAGCGGCGTTGACCTTGCCGGCGCGGGGGAAGGACATGACGAGCCGGCCGGTGGGCAGCTCGGCGACGGCGTCTTCGACCGCGGAGGTCAACCGTCGGAGTCGCTGGACGAGCCTGGACAGAACACTGACGAGGTCGAGCACGGCGTCGCCCTTGGCCTGCTGCTCGAGGGGTCCGGCCAGGCCGGTGGGAGCCGCGCGCAGGCGCTCGAGCAACTCGCCCGGGGTGCGCCGTCCGGAGTAGGCGTTTTTGGCGAGGAAGGCGGCGAGGCGCTTGGGGCCGAGACTTCGGGCCCGCGCCGGCGTGGGGTATTGCTCGAGAAAGGCCAGGGCGATGGGCGAGTCGACGTCGGCGAAAACGGCTGCGGCGCCGGGCCAGAAACTCTCGAGCAGGGCTCGGAGCTGGTTGGCGAGCGCGACGCGCTCGGCCACCAGCTCGTCGCGGCAGCGCACCAGGGCGCGCAGGGCTCGGATCTCGTCGGAGAGGGGCCGCAGCGGTGTGAAGCGATGGCCGTCGGTGCGCAGGACGTCGGCGAGGATGTAGGCATCGCCCGGGTCGCTCTTGCCGCCGGCGGCCCGGTAGCGCGACCGGCAGGCCTTGAGCTGGTTGGGATGGATGGGCACCACGGGGTGGCCGGCTTCGATGAGGGTATCCACGACCAGGCCGCTGGGCCGTTCGATGGCCACGCTGAGCTGCTGCGCAGGGGCGATGCGCGCGAGCCGCGCGAGCAGCTTCTTGAGCCCCTCGGCGGTGTGCCGGACCTCGAACTGGACCACCAGCGCGCCGCGCGCGTCGAGCACGCAGACTGCGTGCGCCTGGCTTGCCCAGTCCAAACCGACGTAATAGTTCATCAGCCAACTCCTTCCTCGGGTATGGTCTCCGGTGCCGGGAGGCCTCGCCGGTCGCTCACTGGTCGGCGCTCCGGGGGCTGCGTCTCGAACGCCCTACGCCCCGTGGCGCGACACCCTGTGGCCGGTCCGGGCCTCCCGGTCTCTGCGAGCAGGCGGATCTCCTCCGGGCTGTCGAACAGCAAGCGCCCAAGGCCTTGCTCGCAGAGGCACGGGAGTGGGGGCGTTCTAGCTCGCTACTCGCGATCTAGAACGCCCCAGACCGGAAAGGTACAGCAGTGAGCGCCCACGCCCCGGACCGGCGTCCCAGCTAGCTGAAGCGCCGGTGCCGGGGAGGAGCGCCCACGCCCCGGACCGGCGTCCCAGCCACCGGACCTGATAGCCTCCATCGCCGCCCCCGGCACGCCCACCCCCCGACCGCGATGCTCAACACCCCCAACCTGCTGACCCTGTTCCGCATCCTCCTGGTGCCGCTCCTGGTGGTGGTGCTCTTGACCAAGTTCGAGGGCAAGGAGTTCGTCGGCCTGGCGCTCTTCCTGCTCGCCGCGCTGACCGACTTCCTCGACGGCTTCATCGCCCGCCGGCACAACAAGATCACCCGCCTCGGCCAGCTCCTCGATCCCGCGGCGGACAAGATCCTCACCTCCGCCGCGTTCATCTCGCTGGTCGAGCTGGGGGTGGCGCCGGCGTGGATGGTGGTCGCGATCATCGCCCGGGAGTTCGCGGTCAGCGCGCTCCGGAGCTTCGCCGCCGCCGAGGGGGTGGTGATCCCGGCCGGGGTGTGGGGCAAGGCCAAGACCGTGGTGCAGATCGTCGCCATCTCGCTGCTGATCATCTACGAGCGGCTCGGCGAGCTGGAGCGGCTGGCGCCGCTGTCGCTCTGGCTGGCGCTGATCATCAGCCTCTACTCGGGCGTCGAGTACTTCGTGCGCTTCGGCCGCCTGGTGCTGCGCGGCGAGCGTCCGCCGGGCGGCGGCTGAGACCGCCGGCGCGCTCGCGATGCACCTGCCCCGAATCGACGTCTATCCCATGCTCCGCTGGCTGTCGCTATTCGCCCGCCGCCGCTACCGCGCGGTGTTCGCGGCCACCGCGGTGCTGCTCGTCGGGTCGTTGGCGCTCGCCTCCCGGCTCCGCTTCGACACCGACATCACCTCGCTCCTGCCGCGCAACGACCCGGTGATCGACACGTTCCTCGCCACCCTCGAGGACTTCCAGTCGGCCGACTTCCTGCTGGTCGCGGTGCGCGTGCCCGAGGGCGCGGTGCTCGACCCCTACGAGGGATTCGTCGACCGGCTCGGCGAACGGCTCGCGGAGCTGCCGGTGTTAGAGGGCGTCGAATACCGCCTGGCCGACACCGAGGAGCTGCTGCGCGAGCTGTACCCCAAGGCGGTGCTGTTCCTCGACCAGGACGGCCGGGCGGCCCTCGAGCGCCGGCTGTCCGATCAGGGGATCCGGGAGCGGGTGCGCGAGGTGCGGCGGCTGGTCGCCACCCCCCAGGGGCAGGCCGCGAAGCCGCTGCTCGCCCTCGACCCGTTCGGTCTCGCCGACGTCTTCTTCGACCAGGTCCAGTCCTCGCGCGGGGCGCTCGCCGTGGACTGGACGAGCGGCTACTACCTGTCGCGCGACCGGCGCATGCTGCTCCTGCTCGCCAAGCCGGCGCGGCCGCCCTCGGACATCAACTTCGGCGCCCGCATGGCGGCCGCGGTCGAGGCCGAGGTGGCGGCGGTCCAGGCGGAGTGGCCGGAGCTGATCGGCGAGGGGGGCCTGCGGGGCGCCACCCGGCCGCCGCCGCCCGAGGTGGTACTCGGCGGCAGCCACATGACCGCGGTCGACGACGCCCGCTTCATCCGCCGCGACGCGATCGTCTCCGGGATCTCGTCGCTGGTCTGCGTGCTGGCGCTGTTCCTGTTCGCGTTCCGCCGGCTCGGGCCGCTGCTGTTCGCGGTCCTGCCGCTGGCCGTCGGGCTGATCTTCTCCTTCGCCCTCGCCGCGCTCACCCTGGGCGATCTCAGCTCGGCGACCAGCAGCACGGCGGCGCTCCTGATCGGCCTCGCCATCGACTTCGTCGTCGTCTCCTACGGCCGCTACGTCGAGGAGCGGAGGCGCGGCGCCGGCCTGGAGCAGGCGCTCGAGGCGATGTCGGGGTCCTCGGGTCGGGCGGTGGTGGTCGGCGCCGTGACCACCGCGGCGACGTTCTACGCCTTCCTGGTCACCGACTTCACCGGCCTGCGGGAGATGGGTTTCTTGACCGGCACCGGCATTCTCCTGTGCATGCTGTCGGTCCTGCTGCTGCTGCCGGCGCTGATCTCCTGGCGCCACGACCGGCACAAGCTGCGCCAGAGCACTCCCAACCACTACCTCCACTCGTTCGGCACCCGCGCCCTGCTGGGGGCCTGCATGGGTCGGCCGCGCACCGCGGTCGCGATCGGCGGGCTGGTCACCCTGGCCGCGCTCGCCCTGCTGCCCCGGGTGCGCTTCGAGGAGAACATGCAGGCGATGCGGCCGCCGGGCAACCGCGGCATCCAGGTCACCCGCGAGGTGGGGGACCGCTTCGGCTCCGGCTTCAACTACATGCTGCTGGTGCTCACCGGCGACACCCCGGGGGAGGCGATCGCGCTCGCCGACCGCGCCGCCGCCGGCGCCCGGCGGCTGGTCGACGACGGGGTGCTCAGCGGCTTCGGCGGCATCACCTCGCTGATCCCGCCCCCGGAGCAGCAGGCGGCGGTGCTCGGGTGGCTCGAGCGCGGGCGCGCGGGCGCCCTCGACGTCGAGCGCATCGACGCCGCCTTCCGGCGCGAGCTGGCGGCCGAAGGGCTCCGCTTCGACGCGTTCGCCGAGGGGCTGGCGCTCCTCCGCGAGGGGCTCGGCCACGGCCGGCCGCTCGAAGTCGACGACCTGCTCGCGAGCCCGCAGACGGCGGCCCTCCTCCAGCGCTTCCTCAAACCGAGCAACGGCGGCTGGAAGAGCGCGGTCTACCTCTACCCGTCGGAGAACCAGTGGCGGCGGGAGCCGCCGCCCGCGGCGGTGGCGCTCGCCGCGGAGCTGGGGCCGGGCGCCGCGCTCACCGGCACCAACGTGCTCAACCAACGGGTGCGCCGGCTGGTGCTGCCCGACGCCTGGCTCGCCGGCGGCCTCGGCCTGGCGCTGGTGACGCTCCTGCTCTGGCTCGACTTCCGCACGGTGCGCCATACCCTGCTCGCGCTCGCCCCGCTCACGGTCGGCATGGTCTGGATGCTGGCGGCGATGGCCGGCCTCGGCATCCCGTTCAACTTCATGAACATCTTCGTCACGACCATGATCCTCGGCATCGGGGTCGATTACGGCGTGCACGTCATCCACCGCTACCGCGAGGCGCGGGACCAGGACGACGCCGAGGTGCGCCGCGCCCTGGCCGAGACCGGCGACGCGATCGTCGTCGCGGTGCTCACCACGGTCTGCGGCTTCGGCTCGCTCGCGTTCTCCCACTACCCGGGGCTGCGCTCGCTGGGCTACGTCGCCATCCTCGGCGCCGCCTCGACCGCCCTGGTCGCGATCACCCTGCTGCCGGCGTTTCTGGCCTGGATCCGTTCTTCTCGACGGGGGTCGTTCCAAGCCCCCTCGCCGCAGGAGCGCGCTCCCGCGGGGGCCCCTCCCCCGAGCCCGGGGCGTTCGGCCCCGCACGCGGGCCCGTAGGGCGCGCGCGTAATCCGCCGCCACCGGCGCGGCAGAAACCCCGCCGGCGCGGCTGCGTACTCCGCTAGAATCCGTGGCGCCCTTCCCCCGGCCAATCCCGTCCGACGAGGTGCGTGCGATGAACGATCTCCGCCTGCTCCAGCCGGTCCGCCTGCTCCGTCCAATCGGTCCGCCCCGCCCGCTCCGGTGCGCCGCGCTCGCGGCGTGCGCCGGTCTGCTCCTCCCGCTCCTGCTCGCCGCCCCCGCCGGGGCCGCGGCCGCGGGGGAGGATCCGCGGCCGCTGATGCGCCAGCCGACGATCCACGGCGAGACCGTGGTGTTCGCGCACGGCGGCGACCTGTGGTCGGCGCCGGTCGGCGGCGGCACCGCGGTGCGCCTGACCGTGGACGACGGCGACGAGGAGCTGCCGCGCTTCTCGCCCGACGGCTCGCTGGTCGCGTTCACCGCCGAGTACGACGGCAACGCCGACGTCTACGTGATGAGCCCCGAGGGCGGCGGCATCGCCCGCGTCACCTGGCACCCGGGCTACGACCGGGTCGCCGGCTGGCATCCGGTGTCGGGCAAGATCCTGTTCTCCTCGACCCGCCAGGGCTGGCCGCCGGTGCGCCGGCTGTACGCCGTGGCGCCCGACGGCAGCGGGCTCGAGGAGCTGCCGCTGCACGAGGCGGCGTGGGGGAGCGTCTCGCCCGACGGCCGTTTCCTCGCCTACACTCCGGTGGCGCGCGAGCACCGGACCTGGAAGCGCTACCGGGGCGGCCTGGCGCAGGACATCCACCTCTACGAGTTCGCCACCCGGGAGGACCGCAAGCTCACCGACTTCCCGGGCACCGACCGGCTGCCGCTGTGGGTCGGCGACCAGGTCTACTTCACCTCCGACCGCGACCGCGCGCTCAACCTCTACCGCCTCGACCCGGCGACCGGCGCCGTCGAGCAGGTCACCCGCCACGGCGACTACGACGTCCACTGGCCGTCGAGCGACGGCCGGCGGATCGTCTACGAGCTGGGCGGCCAGCTCTGGGTCTACGACCCGGCGCCCGAGACCGGACCCGCCGAGCCGCGGCGGATCGAGGTCGCGGTGCGCGCCGACGCCCCCGAGGCGCGGCCGTACTGGGAGGACGTCGCCGACGAGCTGCAGGGCGCCGGGGTGTCGCCGAGCGGCAAGCGCGCGCTCCTCGTCGCGCGCGGCGAGCTGTACACCGTGCCCGCCGAGCACGGCCCGACCCGCCACCTCGGCCTCGGCTCGGGATCGCGCGAGAAGCACCCCGCCTGGTCGCCCGACGGCCGGTGGGTGGCGTTTCTCTCCGACGCCGACGGCGAGTACCAGATCTACCGCGTCGACGCCCGGGGCGAGGGCGAGCCCGAGAAGCTGACCGCGCTGCCCCCCGGTTACCGCCACACCCTGCGCTGGTCGCCCGACGGCTCGAAGATCGCGTTCGCCGACCAGACGCTGCGCCTCTTCTACCTCGACGTCGCGAGCCGCCAGGTGGTCGAGGTCGACCGCGCCGCCCACGAGGACATGGACGTCGGCCTCGACGACAAGCCGATCCACGATTTCGCCTGGTCGCCGGACGGCCGGTGGCTGGCCTACTCGAAGATGGACGACGACCTGGTCTACCAGGTCTGGATCTACTCGCTCGCCGAGCGCACCGCGCGCCGCGCCGGCGACGGCCGGTTCAACGATTTCGGCCCGGTCTTCACCCGCGACGGCAAGCACCTGCTGTTCCTCTCCCAGCGCACGTTCGAGCCCACGTTCGGCGATTTCGAGTGGGAGATGGTGTACCGCAAGACGACCGGCGTCTACGCCTTCACCCTGGCGCGCGGCGGCGAGCGCCTGCTGCCGCTCCGGAGCGACGACGAGCCCGCCGGCGAGGACGAGCCGGCCGCGGCCGGCGCGAAGGCGGACAGGAAGGGCGGCAAGGCCGGCAAGGGCGCCGGCGGGGAGGGGGAAGAGGCCGGCGGCGCGGCCGAGGAGCCGGTCGAGGTCGCGATCGACTTCGACGGCCTCGCCGGCCGGGTCGAGGCGCTGCCGCTGCCGGGCGGCAACTACCGCGAGCTCGCGGCCGGCGACGGCGTGGTCTTCTACCTCGACGCCGACGAAGGCGACTTCAACCGCATCGACCTGCGCCCGACGCCGCCGCGCAAGCTGGTCGCGTTCTCGTTCGAAAGGCGCGAGCCCGAGACGGTGGTCGAGGGCGTCGTCGGGTACGCGCTCTCGGCCGACGGCTCGCACCTGCTCGTCGTCCGCGAAGAGGACAAGGTCAGCCTGATCGAGGCGAGCGAGCGCGACGCCAAGCCGGAGGACCTCGACCTCTCGGGCCTGCGCCTCCACCTCGACCCGCGCGCCGAGTGGCGCCAGATCTACCACGAGGCGTGGCGCATGGAGCGCGACTTCTTCTACGACCCCAACTACCACGGCCTCGACTGGGCGGCGATGCGCGACAAGTACGGGCGGCTCCTGCCCTGGGCCACCAGCCGCGCCGACGTCGGCTTCTTGATCGGCGAGCTGATCGGCGAGCTGAACACCTCGCACACCTACGTCTTCGGCGGCCAGCGCCGGCGCGAATCCGAGGAGGTCGGCGTCGGCATGCTCGGCGCCGATTTCGCCGCCGACCCGGCGGCCGGGCGCTACCGGCTGACCCGCATCCTGCGCGCCGCGGACTGGGACGGCGGCGCCTACCCGCCGCTCTCCGGGCCGGGGGTGGACGCCCGCGAGGGCGACTACCTGCTCGCGGTCGACGGCGAGGAGGTCACGACCGCGCGCAACCTCTACAGCTACTTCGCCGACAAGGCGCGGCGCCGGGTCACGCTCCGCCTCGCCGCCGACCCGGCGGGCGCGGAGAGCCGCGAGGTCGAAGTGGTGACGCTCGCCAACGACGGCGACCTGCGCTACCAGGACTGGGTGGAGAGCAACCGGCGCCAGGTCGATGAGGCCTCGGGCGGGCGCCTCGGCTACGTCCACCTGCCCGACACCTACCTGGGCTCGGCGCACGAGTTTCCGGAGGCCTTCTACGCCCAGTCCCGGCGCCAGGGGCTGGTGGTCGACGGCCGCTTCAACGGCGGCGGCCTCGATCCCGACGTCTTCCTCGCGCGGCTGGCCCGGCGGCCGCTCAACTACTGGACCCGCCGCTACTCGCACGACTACCACAACCCGCTCTACGCCACCCGCGCGCACATGGCGATGCTCACCAACCGCATGGCCGGCTCGGGCGGCGACATGCTGCCGGCGCAGTTCCGGCAGATGGGCCTCGGGCCGGTGATCGGCACCCGCTCGTGGGGCGGCCTGGTCGGGGTGTCGATGTTCCTCGAGCTGGTCGACGGCGGCGGGCTGACCGTCCCCGACTACCGCGTCTACGACGCCCGGGGGCGGTGGCTCATCGAGAACATCGGCGTCGAGCCCGACGTCGTGGTCGAGCAGCAGCCCGCCGAGATGGCCGACGGCCACGACGCCCAGCTCCAGGCCGCGATCGACTACCTGCTCGGCAAGCTCGAGGCGGAGCCGGTGGTCTGGCCCGAGCACGAGGCGCCGCCGGAGGGGATCTAGCGGCGCGCAGGCGGGCGGCGCCGCGGCGAGCCGCAGTAGCATTGCGCATGGCCGCCGGCGCCGAAGACGGGCCGACTCCGCTCCCCGCCGGTGGCGTTGCCGAGCGGTCGCCGGGCGGCCGGCCGCGGCCGCCCGCGCGCCGGGGGTTCGGGTGGGGGAGCCTGGCGCTGTTCATCGCCTTCGCCCTCTGCTACCTCGCGGTCGACGTCTGGTGGCCGGCGAGGCACCTGCTCGAGCGCCCGGGCGATTTCGGCGCCTACCACCAGGCCGGCCGGGCGCTGCTCGAGGGCCGCTCCCCCTACGCCGCGCACGGCCTGATCTACCCGCCGCTGGCCGCGTTCCTGTTCGCTCCGCTCGGCGCGCTGCCGTTCGCCGCCGCCCGCGTCGTCTGGTTCGTGATCCTCCAGGCCTGTGTGCTGGCCGCCGCCGCCGGCGCCTGGCGCTGGCTGGGGGGCGACCGCAACGCCCTCCTGGCGACGGCGGCGGTCTGGGGGCTCGGGGGGACCGTCGCCGAGAACCTCTTCCTCGGCCAGGTGCAGCCGCTGCTGCTGGCGCTGATCGTGCTCGGCTGGTGGCAACGGCGGCGGCTGGCGCGGACGGCGGGCGCGCTGCTCGGCTTCGCGGCGGCGCTCAAGGTCCTGCCCGCGGCGCTGCTGCTGCCGCTGATCGTCCGCCGGGAGCGGCGGGTCGCCGCCGCCGCCCTGGGCGCGGCCG
>CAZNIX010000009.1:0-30884 GCA_964573125.1 uncultured Thermoanaerobaculia bacterium | reverse complement strand
TCCTCCGCCCCGGCCTCCCACCGCCGCAGCCGCTCCTCGATCCGCTGCCGGGGCCGCGGCGAGCCGGCCCGCTCGAGGGTGCGGGCGAGCGCCGCCGCGAACTCCCGGAACGGATCGTCGCGCGGGCGGAAGGGATCGACCACGATCCAGCTCTCGGCCGACCGCCGCAGGCGCGGCAGCAGACCGGCGCGGACGAGCGACGACTTGCCGCTGCCCGAGGCGCCGAGCACGAGCAGCAGCCGAGCGCGGCCGAACCGCTGGAGGCGCCGGAGCTGCTCGAGGCCCTCGTGGATCTCCCGCTCGCGGCCGAAGAAGACCGCGGCGTCCGCCTCCTGGAACGCGAGCAGCCCGGGGTAGGGCGGCCGCGAGCCGTCCCAGTCGAACGCGTTCGCGGGGTCGAGCCCGGCGAGCTTGAGGCCGCGCCACAGGCGGCGGTAGGCGTCCTCCTTGTCCGCGGTGAGGTCGAGGACCTGGCGCGAGGTCAAGATCGGGTTGATCTCAGAGGGCGCGATCTTGAGCGGGAAGATCTCCTTGCCCAGCGACTTGGCGTGGGTGATCTCGGCGAAGCACCAGAGCGAGGCCATGGTGTGCGGGCTGCACAGCACGATCATCGCCTGGCAGGCGCGCAGCCGGCGGTACAGCTCCTGCTCCCAGTCGCGCCCGGCCGGGATGCCGTTCTCGGGATCGAAATCGAGGAAGACCGAGCGGTGCCCCTCCGCCCGGAGGCGAGCGAAGACCTCCTCCGCCGCGGCGGCGTCGCGGCTGCTGTGGCTGATGAAGATGGCGCTCATTCCGCCGCCGCACACGCGCCTTTAGGGCGCGCGTACATCTGCTGCCGCCGGGGGAGCTTCTCCGCCACTCGTCCGTGCGGGTCCTCCGTTGGCAAGTGGCCCGGCCGCCTACTCCGTTTCGCTCGCGGCGGCCGGTCCGGCGTCGCCGCCCGCGGGCACCGGGAAGCCGCGGTCGCGCAGCAGGGCGTCGATCGTGGCGTCGCGCCCGCGGAACGCGCGGCAGGCCTCCTCCGGGTCGACCGCGTTGCGCGGCGCGAACAGATGGTCGACCAGGCGCGCGGCGAGCGCGCGGTCGTAGAAGCCGCCGGGCGCCGCGGCGAAGGCCTCGGCGGCGTCGGCGGTCAGGACGTCGGCCCACATATAGCCGTAGTAGCCCGCCGAGTAGCCTTCGCCGGCGAAGACGTGGCCGAAGTGCGGCGAGCGGTGGCGCATGACGATCTCGTCCGGCATGCCGAGCCGCGCGAGCGTCGCGCGCTCGAACGCGTCGGGGTCGAGGCCGACCGGGTCGGCCGTGTGATAGGCGAGGTCGACCAGCGCCGAGGCCAGGTACTCGGTGGTGTCGAACCCCTGGTTGAAGGTCCGCGCGCGCTCGATCTTGGCCACCAGCTCGGCGGGGATCGGCTCGCCGGTCTCGTGGTGGACGAGGTAGCGCGCGATCACCGGCGCGGTCACGAGCCACCGCTCGAGGAGCTGCGACTGGAACTCGGTGTAATCGCGCACGCCGCCGTTGAGCGTCGGGTAGGCGACCCGCGACGACAGCGAGTGGAGCGCGTGGCCGAACTCGTGGAACAGCGTCTCGGCGTCGTCCCACGAGAGCAGCACCGGCTCGCCGGGCGCGCCGGGGATGAAGTTCGAGTTGTTCGAGGCGAGCACGGTGGTCTCGCCCGCGAGCGTCTCGTGGTCGCGGTAGGTGTTCGCCCACGCGCCCGAGCGCTTGCCCGCGCGGGCGTAGGGATCGAGATACCAGAGCCCGATGTGGCGCCCGCTTTCGCGGTCGGTGACCTCCCAGACCCGGATGTCGGGGTGGTAGACCGGCACCGCGCCCGCGGGCACCGGCGTGAACGCGAAGCCGAACAGCTCGCCGGCGACGAAGAACATCGCCTCGCGGAGCTTGTCGAGCTGGAGGTACTGCTTGACCTCGTCGGAGTCGAGGTCGTAGCGCTCCCGGCGCACCTTCTCCGCGTAGTAGCGGTAGTCCCAGGGGGCGATCGCGATCCCGGCGCCCTCGCGGTCGGCGATCGCCTGCATCGCGGCGACCTCCTCCGCGACCCGCGCCCGCGCCGCCGGCCACACCGCCTCGAGCAGCGCGAGCGCGCGCTCGGGGGTCTTCGCCATCCGGTCCTCGAGCCGCCAGGCGGCGTAGTTGTCGTAGCCGAGGAGCTTCACCCGCTCGGCGCGCAGGCGCAGGATGTCGGCGATCGTCCGGTTGTTGTCGTGCTCGTCGCCGTTGTCGCCGCGGTCGTAGTAGGTGCGCCAGACCCGCTCGCGCAGCGCGCGCTCGTCGGAGTAGGTGAGGAACGGGTCCATCGACGAGCGGGTGTTGAGGATCGCGAAGCGCTCCGGCTGGCCGCGCTCGGCGGCGGCCGCCGCGGCCGCCGCGACGAACGACTCGGGCAGGCCGCCGAGCTGGTCGCGGTCGAGGAAGAGCACGTACCCCTCCTCGTCGGCGAGGACGTTGTTGGCGAAGCGGGTGTGCAGCTCGGCCAGCTCGCGCTCGATCGCGGCGTAGCGCTCCCGCGCCGCGCCCTCGAGCGTCGCGCCGTTGCGGGCGAAGGAGTCGTAGACCAGATCGACCAGGCGGCGCTGGTCCGGGCGCAGTTCGCCGGCGCCGGCGCCGTCCCCCTCGGCGGCGTGGACCGCGGCGTGCACCGCGGCGACGCGCCGGAACAGCTCCCGGTTCTGGATGATCCGCGAGCGGTGCTCCGAGAGCTTGGGCGCCACCCGCTCCTGGATCTCCCGGAACTCGGGCGAGGAGAGGTTGCCGCGCCAGATGCCGAGGTAGGTGCCCACCCGCTCGAGCGTGCGCCCCGAGCGCTCGAGCGCCTCGATCGTGTTCTCGAAGTCGGGCGGCGCGGGATCGGCGGCGACCGCCTCGACCTCGGCGAGGTGCCCCGCCATCGCCGCCTCGAGCGCAGGCTCGAGGTCGGCGAGGTCCATGCGGTCGAACGCCGGCACCCCGCCGTAGGGGCCGGTCCACTCCGCGAGCAGCGGGTTCGGCGTCTGTGCGTTCTCCGGCCTCGTCTCCACTCCACCTCCTGACACCGGCTCGGCCTGGCGGCCCGTCGTACATCCGGCCCCCATCGCGAGGATGGCGACACCGGCGACCAGCGACAGATTCTTCGGCATCGTGGTCTCCCCTCTCTCGAAGGCTCAGCCTCCCTCTCCGAACGGATTCAGGATCTCGAGCCCGCACTCCTCGAAGTCGCGGACGTTTCGGGTCGCGATCGCGAGCCGATTCGCGCGCGCGATGGCCGCGATCTGACCGTCGGGGATGCCCATCGGCCTTCCGATCTCTCGGCGCCGAGCCATCAGCCCAGCATAGAGGCGCGCGGCATCGTGGTCAAAGGGAAGTACGCGTTGTACGAACCCGAGTTCGACGAACTCGTCGAACCGCTCCTCGAGGAGTTGGCGGCGCTTGCCGACCGGCAACACTCGCAGACCGTAGCCGATCTCGGCGATCGTGATCGTCGAGATGTAGAGCGTGGCGGCGTCGCGGCCATTCAGCCACTCGAGGACGGATGCGGCTGGCGCCGGCGCCATCACCGCCGACACGACGTTGGTGTCGAGAAGAATCACTCGGGGAAGCCCAGCGGCTGGTGCGGCGGCTGCGGAGGCAACTCCAGCTCGACGCCGTGGGCGGGCCCGAAGCAGCGAACCGCCAGCTCTCCCAGTCGCTGCGGGGCGGCGACCGCGCGGCGGATGATCTGACGGACCTCTTCCTCCATCGAGACACCATGCTCGGCCGCCCGAACGCGCAGCTTCTCGAGCACCCCGTCATCGATCCTTCGGACGCTCAGGCTCGCCATTCTAGACCTCCTCGCAGGCTCGGAGGCTAGCATGTGCTGGCACTGCCATCAAGTGCTTGCGCATCCAGGCTCGGCGACGCGGCTAGCCGAGCAGACCCGGAGGCCGCTCCACGCCGTCCCCGATCCCCCGCTGCCGGCACCACTCGAGCACGTCCTCGGAGGGGTCGAGCACCTCGACGCGGGCGCCGACGCCCCGGACCGCGAGGCTGGTGTACATGGTGTCGATCCCCGACGGCCGGCAGGTCTTGAGCGCGCGCACCGGCAGCCAGAGCGGATCGTAGACCATGCTGAGCGGCCAGGACAGCGCGAGGTAGACGCCGTCGTCTGCGAACGAGGTGGTCGCGCCCTTCATGGGGTGGGGCCTGACCGTGATCTCGTCGACCGGCTGGAGCAGGACGACCTCGTCGCCGGCGTCGAAGCCGGCGGGGACCGGCCGGTCGGTGCGGTAGCCCTCCTCGAGGTCGTTCCAGGGCGTCCGCCGCAGCCCGATCACGAGGAACAGGAACGGGACGATGAGCACCAGTACACCGTACTGGATGTAGTCCTTCAACGGCTTCTCGACGATCCGCCGGCGCGGGGTGAGCAGGAGGACCGCCGCGAAGATCACCATCACCGCCAGGAACCAGCCGAGCCCGAACTCCGAGTCGCCGGTGACGAAGTAGGCCGAGAAGCCGTAGCACAACGAGACGCCCAACGCCGCCAGCCAGCGGTTCCGCAGGCGGTAGGGGCTCTCGGGTTGCTCGGCGGGCACAACGGGATCCTAACCGAGAACGGGGAGGATCTCCGTGGCGCGTGTCGGCCGGTTGGTCGGGGTCCGCCCAGCCGAGAGATCCCGGAAGCCGGACCGGCCTCGACCGAATACCAGCGCCCGGGCGGCCGCGGCGCAGCCCTCAGTCGGCGTAGTAGTCCGAGCCGCCGGCGGATGACCACCAGACACAAGTCCGCGTACCACACAACCCACACTCCCTTGTGCATATGGCGATTTGACCATCACCGGCCCCCTGTAGCAGGGTATTTGCCAGTGTTCCACGGTTCCACGGCCGTAGAAGGTGTCGCCGCCAGCAGGCTCGGCCCGGTTGCCTGCACAGCAACTTGTTAGAAAGAGGAGAGTTCTATCGGAAGTCTCGCGCCCGAAGGCACACCCCTCCAGCCGCCGACGCCGACGGCGAAGGAGTGGCCGGTCGAGCTACCGAGCCGTCGCGAGCACTTCCGATAGAAACAGGTTCTGGAGAGAGCGGATCTCCCCGAGACCACCAGAACGGGATTTCTAGGATCAGGAAGCCAATGGACCTGTTCTGCCTACAAACGCTCAGCAGCGAAGCGGCGAGGAGAGGAGTCCTCTTAGTCGTCGTGGCAGGTCAGAGCCCAACGAGCTTTGCGTCCGCCGATCTGTTGCTTAAGCTTGTTTCGCTTCTGCTGGGAGCGAGCGGTACGATTCTCGGAGTTATCGGGTTCCTACGTACCCGCCGGATAGCGCTCACGAGCACGCAGATCGAGGTTGACCAGTGCCTCTATCGCGCCTACGACCTAATTGGCGGTCGTGAGGGTACGCATCGCATTAGAGAGCCGGTCAAGGCTCGGGACCAGCTTGAGCGAGCCAAGCGAGAGCTCGACAAGGTTCTGCGCCTGGACGCGCGCTCCTCGGGTGCGTACAGGCTGCTAGCGGCCTACTACTCAGCACTTGAGCGTCCAGATGACGCACTCGAGGCGGCAGAACATGCGGTGAGATTAGGTGCGAGCGATCCACAGGCACACAACATGCTCGGGGTGATCCGTACGCTCAAGGGCGATTACACAGAAGCCGCAAGTGCATACCGGCAGGCGCTTGCCCTGCGCCCCGAGTATGAGCAGGCATGGTACAATCTCGGACTCGTAGCGCTTAGGAAGGGCGATCTGGCCGAAGGCGAGAGAGTGCTTATGAAGGCGCTAGCGATAGATGCTGAGTTTGCTGATGCCCATGAAGCAATTGGATCGATTCACCTTGAGAGAGCGAGGTTGGAAGAGGCGAAGGCCGCTTTCCGCAGCGCAGCCGCCTGTGATGGTCAATGGCCCGCGCCGCTCAATGGGCTCGGACGCGTCGCAGAGGTGGAAGGCGACTTGGCCATGGCAGAACGCTGGTATCGGCAGGCGCTCGGCGTGAAGCGAACTGACCGCTCAGCATATCTTGGTCTCACGAGAGTGTTGCTCCGGCTAGGGAATCTCGACGCAGCGAAGAGCGTCCTGGCTGAGGGCGGTGAGCAGGCCAGCTTCGTCGGCCACTCGCCGGCAGCTGGGGTCATTTGAAAAGGGGTGGCATAAATGAAGACACCCGTTGAGAGGCTCGAGGCAGCCGGTCTATGCAAACCAAACGAACTCTCCGATCGGGACAGAGAGGCTTTGAACTCCCTCAGCGACGAGGAGGTGGCACAGCTGATCAATCTTTCCAAGAAGCTTGGCCGTCCGGACAATGGTCAGAGGCCAAACTTCCCAATTTGACCGCCTCCGGACCAGCGACCTCTCGGCTATTCTGAAAACCTTTCAGCTTCGACGACCTGCCAGAATGTCAGGGGAAGGTAGTAAGGTTGCCGGGGGGCGTCGCAACTCTATTGCCACTCGTCTCGAGTGAAGGTCTGTGTGAGGACGGGTCGATCTCGGAGATCCTCGCCCGGAGTGTACTCTTTGTGCTCTCCGGACCCGATATGTACATTGGGCCGCAGGATAAGTGACGCAAGTCGTTCGCCTGTCAACTCGAAGGAAGATACTTGGGCGACGCCCAGGGCAGAAAGAAACCCCTCCGCATCGAGCAGTTGAATAGGGAGCCCGATCGCTTCGTACTTGGTCGCGGCTCTTCTGGCGCCCTTGCGAAACTTGCTCGTCGTAACAAACACACCGCGCGTGAGGCCATTCAGGAGCAAGGCCCCGGCGAATGACCGAATCTGCTCCGCCTCGATACTGCGCGTGGGGCGGTTCCGCTTAACCTGGACTCCGACGGTCTTATCCTCTGGACCATCAAGGACGACGTCGATTCCATCGTCTCCGGAGTAGGCAGTAACTCGAGTCGTCCAGCCGAGCGCACTGAAGACGCTTGCGACGACCTCCTCGAAGAGGCGAGGGTGAGCGTCCACCATACTGTCCTTTTTGGCGAGAAAGTACTGTCTGACTTCGGACAACGGCACTGACAGATCGGCAAGGTCGAGCTCTTTCAAGCAGCCTATCGTTCCGGAGTAGCCCTCAGCGAGACCCGCTGTTCGCTCATATTCATTCTGATGGACCCGGTAAACGCTCCACCATCCGCATGCCGGGCACACCGACACCTGAGCGAGAAGAACTTTGGTGCCAGCTTCAAATCGTTCGGACGGGATACGGACAAGCTCTCGTTGACAGAAGATGCACGTATCCGACGCGACACTCTCCAGTGTCACGATGCGGCTGGCTTCTGCGTAGTCCCACATAGTCGCACGCGCAATTGGAAGCAGCGCGTCATGGATGTTGCGGCGTCAGGGCCGCGCTTCAGAGAACGGGACCGGACGGAAGGGGTACGCGCCCGAACAGCTCACGGCATGAGGATACAGCAGATTTAGCGCGAGGCGGAGTTGTGCGTCAGGCTAGTGGCAGCTTCATCGCCGCGGCTGCCCGACGACGCTCCCCCTCCCCTCGCCGGTCATACCGCGCCGTCGTCACCGCGTCGGCGTGACCCGCCAGCTTCTGCACAGTGAACACGTCCACGCCGGCCCTGAGCAGCTCTGACACATAGCCCTTCCTAAAATCGTGCGGAGTGATTCCGGTCAACCCCACCTGCTTCTGCCGCTTCTGGAGGATGTACCGCACCGCCTCACCGCGGAGCCGCGTCAGCCGCACCGTGCCCGTGCTGCTGATCGGAACGAACAGCGGGCCGGCGCTGGTGCCCCGCGCCAATAGCCACTTCTTCACGAGCGCGCAGGCCGGCTCCGAGAGATACACGACTCTGTCCCGCCGCCCCTTCCCCGACCTCACCGTGATCACGCACCCGCCAGCATCGAAGTCGTCGACGTCCAGCCCGCACAGCTCCGCCCGCCTGAGCCCCCCGCCGTAGAGGATCGCCAGCATCGCCGCATCCCGCCGCCCGGCCGGCGAGTCGTCGCACGCCGCGAAAAGTGCCCGCACCTCGTCGCGCTCGACAGCCCGCCCCGAGGGCAGCGTCCTCGCGCGGACGTTGGCGACGTCGGCAGCCCGGGCGTAGGTCTCGGCGTCCATCAGCCCGAGCCGCCAGCAGGTCTTGAGCACCCCGCGCAGCGCCGAGAGGATCTTGTTGACCGTCGCGGGGGCGTAGCGCTCGACGAGCTGCACACGCACGCGGGCAGTCTCGCGGTAGCGGAGCCGGTGCCAGGCGTAGGTCCAGGGGTCGCAGGCACCGAGAAGGGCGACGATCGTCTCGAGGCTGTGATGGACCGCCCAGTAGCTCCCGCGGCTGAGGGAGTCGCGGTAGATGGCGGCGGGGTTGTCGGCGGGGTGGCGGGGCATGGGAGGGCCTCCTCTCGTGGACGTTGTTGGGAGGCCAGTGGCTACGGCATTCCGGCGATTCTCGTCAACCACGGCGGAGCGGCCAGATCTGCTGCGGCGTGACCCCAGGTCGCGTGCAGTCTGGAACGGGCGGAATGCAGCCCCGCCGTGGACGCCCTGTCTCGACTTGGCCTACCGCCCCGACGCCGTCGACCCGGAATCCGCGTGACGCGACAGCTTCACCGCGGCGGCGATCAAGATCAGCCCCAGGACCACCTTCAACGCTGCGGCCGGCGCGATCCCGACCAGCAGCCCGCCGATCACCGCGCCCACGACCGAGCCGGCGCCCATCGGAAGCGCGGTCTTCGTCATCTCCCGTCGCGAGGGAAACATGCCGAGGCGGCCGTACCGCCACAACCCGCTGCCCACCGCGACCAACGAGATCATCAGGCTCGCCGTCCCGGCGGTGCGGATGTCGGCGCCGAAGGCGAGCGTCAGCGTCGGGATGAGCAGCTCGCCGCCGGCCACGCCGAGGAGCGCGCTGACTGCGCCGATCGCCAGCCCGAACAGCAGGCCGGCGACCAGGCGAAGCGCGGGAATCGGGGCGATCCACGCTGCGCCCTCGTGCCGCAGCCCGGCCTCGAGCAGCAACACGACGCCGAGCCCGGCGAGGATCACCGCCAGCGTGATCCTGAGCCGCCGGTCGGACCAGCGGGCGAGGAGCTTTGCCGCCGTGGCGGCGGCGACCGCACCGCCGAGGGTCAGCGCACCGACCTCGAGCCAGTAGGGCTCGACCGCCGCCAGCGAGAGCGTGCGGGCGCGGATGATCAGGGCGGCGGCGAGGGTCAGGAGGCTGATCACCAGGTTCATCGGGACGGCCGAGCGCGGCGAGTAGCCGAGCCGCTCGACCAGCACGGGCAGGCGGAACTCGGCGCCTCCGAGGCCGATCAGGCCGCCGAGCGTCCCGATCGGTACGCCCCAGCCGAACGCCTCGGCCGCGTGACGGCCTCGCTTGCCATCAGCTTCCATCTCTCACCCACCGCTTGCCTCGAAGAGGAGTGCGATCAGCTCGCGTTCCCGGGGCGGATAGAAGACATCGACGCGACTCGACAGCGCGCTGGCCGCGATGAGCACCGCGGCGATGGCGAGCAGCCAGGCGGTGGCGGCGGGCTCGGCGGGCGGCATGGGGCGTGGACCTTATCCGGGCGGTGCCGAGGCTCCCTGTTCGCTTCCCGCCCCTCCCGCGCCGCTGGTCACCCGCACCGCGGCGGATACGGGCGGTGTACTCTGACGTTCGGTCATGCGCGTAGGCTCACGAGGAAAAGCCGGCCGCCAGGCCGCAAGGCAGATCGCCCGCGGCCGCGATCTCGCCGCCGAGCTGCCTCGGCTCCGTCACGAGGACGTTCACGACCGTGCTGGCGAGATCGAGCGAGCCGGTAGGGATCTGATCAGCCTGATCGAGACCGGCGAGGCGGCGTTCCGCGCGCCGGCTCTCGACGCGCTGGAGACGCTCGCCGCCGCGGTCGCGGCCCGCCGGGACCGCACCGATGGTCCACGAGGCAACCCGGCGGTCTATGCGGCCCGGCGGCTGGCGGCGATCCTCTTCGCGTTCCGCGGCCGGCTGGCCGAGGGTCTGGCCCGAGAGCTCGGCGTCGCCCTCGACGACCGGCCGCGGCATCCGTGGTTGCGCGGCGCGCTGGAGAGTGCCCGCCGGGCCGCCGGTCGGCCGATCGTGGTGCGGCTCTCGACCGGCCACGCATTGTCCCGGATTCCCTGGTGGCGGACGCTCTGGGTCGTGCAGCTCGACCCCGGCTGCCCACCCCAGCCGGTCGGTGGCAGCAGCAGCGAGCAAGAGGATCTCGACTGGGAGCACGCGAAGGTCCTCCAGGAGCACTCCGAGCGCTACCTGCTGAGCCATGGGCAGAGCCTCCACGTGGTGCTGCTCGTCGAGGACGAGTTGGCCCTCTACCACACGGGCGAGCGGGTATTCGGCCCGTTCGATGCCGCCGAGGCACTGGCCTGGGTCGCCGGTTGTCGGTGGGAGTCCGAGGGCGAGGTCCCGACGCTGGTGACCGATCAGGCCGCGGCGGTGCTCCCCTACCGGTTGTCCGCACTCATCGACCGCCGACGAATCCGGTCCTGAGACCGAGCCGCCGCAGGTCGCGCGCACTCGAGGGCGCCGCGTAGAGGCGCCGCTCGCAACTCATGGTCGTTGCCTCTCGCTCGCTCTCCACCACCACCGCGCCTCCCCGCACTGCCTCCACTCCCGCCGCCGTCACCACATAGACGAACCGCTCGTCCTCCGGCCCCTCAGGCTCAGGCATCGGGTCAGTCATCATCGCCCACTCCTGTCGTCTTCGGCGAACCGCTCGCGCAACTCCGCCGCCGTCACCCGCGACGCCGCCTCGAGGTACTCGATCGCCGGTCGCACCTCGTCCACCAGCACGGCCTCGATCAGGCCGTGGATCTCGGTCGCCACGTCGCGGGGGATCTCGTGCGCCCACATGGCGTCGCGGTTGGGCGACGGCGGCAGCTCGTCGTGGATGCGCTGGAGCCGGTCGGCGATGGCGACCAGCACCAAGGCGACCTCGGCCAGCGCGGCCTGGGCCTCGGGTTCGGTCATGGGCCGGCCTCCACGGCCTCTGGGAGGGCCGCCAACGGCCTGGGGCCGGCTGGCGGCAGCCCTACCATGGGGAGCCGGGCCTGGATCGACCCCAAGGCCGTCACCGCCCCTCCCCCAGGTACTGGACTGCCTCGGCGACGTGGGCGGCGCCCAGCCGCTCACCGCCGGCGAGGTCGGCCACGGTGCGCGCCACCCGCAGCACCCGGTGGAGGGCGGCGGCGGACAACCCCAGCCGCTCGAACGCCGCCTCGAGGAGCGCCCGCCCGGCCGTCTCGAGCGGGCAGCGCCGCGCCACTTCGCCCGGCCCCATCGCCGCGTTGAGGCCGCCGCGGCGGGTCTGGACCGCACGAGCAGCGGCGACGCGGGCCGAGCCCTCACCGGCGCCGCCGCGGAGCTCGCCGAGTGTCACCGCCGGTACGGCGACGACCAGATCGAACCGCCCGGCGAGCGGCACGTCCACCCGCGCCCGCCAGCGGCGGATCACGGCCGACGTGCACGCGCAGTCGGCGCGGTGATCGCCGGCGTGACCGCATGGGCAGGGGCGCATGGTCGCGACGAGCTGGACGTGCTGGTGGTCGCCGTCGAGCGCCGCGGCGAGCGCCCGCAGCGTCGCCGGCGGCAGCCGCGGCAGGTCGTCGAGGATCAGCGTCCCGCCGGCCGCGAGGGCGAGATCGCGGGCGACTCCTCGCGGCGTCAGCCCGATCCCCGGCATCCGCACCGGCCGCGGCGTGGCGAGGTCCTCGCTCGGCGGCAGCAGCCCCGGCAGACACCGCGCGAGGATCGACTTCCCCGCCCCCGCCGGCCCGACGAGCAGCAGGCTGTGGCCGCCCGCCGCCGCGACCTCGAGCGCGTGCTTCGCCGCCTCCTGGCCGCACACCTCGCCGAGGTCGGTCACCACCCGCCGCGCTCCTTCAGGCTCACCCACGCCCCGCCGACGCCGACCACCAGGTGGTCGACCATCTCGATCCCCACGACCTCCCCGGCGCGCGCCATCCGCCGCGTGAACAGCAGGTCCTCCCGGCTCGGCGCCGGGTCGCCCGAGGGGTGGGTGTGGAATAGCACCAACCCGGCGGCGCCCAGGAGCAGCCCCTCGCGCAGGATGCCCCGCGGCTCGACCGACGCCCGGTGGAGGGTGCCGCGGTACAGCTCGCGCTCGCCGATCAGCCGGTGGCGGGCGCAGACGTAGAGCGCCCCCATGACCTCCTGCCCGGACCGGCCGTAGCGCAGGTCGATGTAGCGGCCGACCTCCGCCGCTCGCGACAGCGGCTCCTGGAGGGGCACCGCGGCCGCCGCCATCCGGCAGGCGATCTCGACCGCGGCGAGGAGAGTGGCGATCTTGACCTCGCCGACGCCGCTGCGCCGCAGGCTCGTGGCGCACGCGTTGGCGAGGCCGCGCAGCCCCCCGGCCTGGAAGAGGAGCTCACGGGAGAGGTCGAGCACCGACGCCACCGGCCGGCCGCCCTTGAGGAGGATGGCCACCAGCTCGGCGTCGGAGAGCGCCTGGGCGCCGCCTCGCAGCAAGCGCTCGCGGGGGCGCGCGGCGGGGGGGATCTCGGCGATGAGGCTCGGCTGGTGGGGGCGGGGTGGGCTGGCTCGGCGTTGCCGCATCGGGCCTCTCCCGGGGCCGGCCCGGGGGCCGGTGCACCGCGGGGATGGACAGGGCGGCTACCAGTAAGGCGGGACCGGGCTGGGTGTCAACGGAACGAGGGAGGAGAAGGGCCCTGGGGCGCAGCACATTTCGGGCGACTACCGCGCCAACCAACTGGTTCCCCGAGGGCAGTCCCGAGGTCCAGTACTTCCACCTGGTGCGCCCAGGCGGTCCGGCGAGCGCAGCGAGGGCCGGCGGAGGACGCGGAAGCCGAAGCGGATGGGGGGAGGCCGAAAACCGTGCGGGCGTAGACGACGAGCTGGGCACGTCGCGATGCAGTCGAGCCGGCGCACTCTACTGTTTGAGGCACGACTAACCTACCCGACGGGGAACGGAGGATTGTCATGAACAGGCTCTCGGTCGTCATCACCGCCTCGGTACTGGTACTGCTCGGCGCGAATGGGCTCGTCGCGGCGGTCGCGCCGGTCGATCAGTCGGTCGCGATGTCGAAGGGACCCGGCTGCGCTCTCGACGGCGAGATACCCCTCCCGATGGAGCTCTCCGCAGGGCCGGCGTCTGGAATCAACAACTGTCCGCGCTACCACCGCTGCATCTGCCACTGCCAGCAGGAAGCAGTCTGCTGCAACAACGGCGGTGGTCAGAACTGCCTCGAGGAAGAGCTCGAGTGCATGGACGTGTGTGTCGCAATGCTTGGCCCTGAGGAGCAGTGCGAGAACACGCAGTGCTCCATCGACCCGTTCTGCAACTTCCCTTGAGGAAGCACCGCGTCGAGCAGGCGATGGCGCCGGTCTCCGCGTCCCGATCGAGGGACGACACTTTCAGTAGCCCTACTCGCCCATCGCCGCGAAGAAGGCGTCGGTGATCGCCCGGCGCGTGGCACCGCCGACCGGCCCGGTCGGGACGTCCGACAGCAGCGCCACAACCAGGTCGTCGTCGGGATAGACGAACAGCCAGGCCGAGATCCCGATACCGCCCCCGGGCTGGTGAAGGAGGCGCCGGCCGTCGTCGTCCTTGGCCCGGAAGCCGAGCGCGAACTCGGAGGCGGTGCCGTCGGCGAGCGGCACCGGCCGGAACAGCTCGGCCCGGCCGCGCTCGCTCAGCATCCCCGGGCGGAGCAGGGCTGCCCCGAACCGCGCTAGGTCCTCGGCGGTGGCGAGGAAGCCCGCTCCCGGCAGCTTGTGGCTCGCGTCGTAGGTGGGCGCGTTCTCGAAGCCACCGCCCTCGGCGTCGAGATAGAAGCGGGTGCGGTGCGGGATCAGCCGGCGCGGGTTGTTGGCGACCACGCCGGTCATCCCTACCGGCGTGAACACCCGCTGCTCGAGGATCTCGACGAAGCCGCGCCCGGCCGCCGCCTCCATCGCTCGTCCGAGCAGCGTGTAGCTGCCGGTGGCGTACTCGGCCCGGCTGCCCGGCTCGTAGACCAGCGCCTCCTCCCGCAGTGCGGCGTAGGCGGCCTCGATCGTCGGGAAGTTCTCGGTCGTCGAGTAGAGCCGGGTCGCAATCTCGTCGCCGAGGCCGCTCTGATGGGCGGCAATCCGCCGCAGCGTCACACCGCGGCCAGCGTGCGGGAAGTCGGGGACGTAGCGCTCGACCGGCGCGTCGAGGTCGAGCAGCCCGGCGTCGGCCAGCGCCACCAGACCGGCGGCGGTCAGGCTCTTCGAGATACTGCCGATTCCGAACCGCGTCTCCGCCGTCACCGGCACCCGCTGCTCGAGGTCGGCCCAGCCGAAGCCCTCGCTCCAGACCACCCGCCCACCGACCGCCACGGCCACCGAGCAGCCCGGCGCCTCGCCGCCGTCGATCATGCCCTGCAGCATTGCCCGGCCGCGCTCGATGGCGCCCTCCCAGCGGCCCGCCCCCGCGCGCTCGGCCGCCGGCGCCGCGGAGGGAGCCTGCGTCGAGCCGGCTGCACCGGCCACGGCGAAGAGCAAGACGGCAAGAGTGGCGCGCACGAAGGGAGCTACGCGGGCGACGACGACCGGTTGCAGCAGTTTGGCCGTTCGGCCCGGCGATCACCGAGATCAGGCGCGCGACAAGGCGACCGGCCGCCCTCCCCTACCAGCTCGAGCGCGTCGCCGTCGGGCGCCTGCCAGCGCGCCAGCTCGACCAGCACCCGGTTCGCGGTGCGCAGCCGCCAGTTCGCCCGCCAGACCTCCGGCCACCCGCCGGCGAACCCGACCGCCCCGGTCTCCCGCCGCACCTCCGCGACCCGAGCGCTGCCAGCTCGCCGGCGAGGATCTCCTCGAGCCCGAGGGCGCAGCTGGCGACCAGGCGGAGCGACACGCGCGAAGTCTAGCGGGTCGGAGCCTACGGCTCCTCCCCAACGAGGAGACGGCTCGCTGGCCCGGAAAAACTTGACTCAACCGGCACGATTTGCCGGCCAGAGCGTCGTTAGCGCCGCATCCGCCGGACCGACCGCGAGCCTTCGCGTGACCGGTGCGATCGGCTACGTGGTCGCCCTGCGGAGCAGGCGCGGCAGCGCCAGAGCCGTGGCGACCTCGAGGTGTCGGACATCCTCTGCAGTCGAACCACTTGCCCCCGCCCGCACCAGGGGCACAGGCAGGGCGGGAGAGCCCAGACTTCCCGGCACCCGTCAGTGACAGAAGTCCACGTCGCGAACGCCGTCGCCGCACCAGTAAAGCGGGTTGTCGCCGACCTGGCCGATCGAGGTGCCGATGCCGTTGAGGCAGCACTGCTCGTCATCGATGCCGTAGCAATCCGCGTCAGATCGGATCCAGCGGTCCCAGAAGGCGGGCGCACCACAGGAGCTGACATCCACCATCCGCTGCTCGACGTGGTGTTCGAAGGTGATGTAGCCGTGGTAGTCCCTGTCGGTCATGCAGGTCTCGACCACCCCTGTTGGCTGGTAGTTGCCGTCGATAACGTCGCAGACATCGCCGTAGCTGTCGCCGTCGCAGTCTTCCTGGTCGGGATTGTAGTCGTCGGTGCAGTTGTCGATCCCGTTGATGACGCCATCGCAGTCGTAGTCCTCGTTTGCTCGGCAGCCGCCACCGCACGGGCTATTACAAATGACGTTGCCACCTGTGGGCGGCTTGCCAGAGAGCGCCGCCACTTGCTCGGCGTGGGTGTAGCCGAGCGTCCGGTTGTAGGCGAGCAAGGAAGTGCGGTCGAAGCGTCCTAGGAGCAGACCTTCGGCGCTAATCAGCAACTCAAGGTCGGCCCCCGTGGTGGCACCGGCCAGGGACCAGAACGACGGCGGTATCGGTACCAGCACCGCATTCGCGCGGTCGAACCTCAGCAGTACGTCGTCGGCACCGACCACGCGCTCGCCGCTGCGGTACTCGAAATGGACCGCGACAGCGTCCAGGGGATAGCCGAGTGGCTCGGCGTGAAGGACGTAGAACTGGGGCTGAGCGGTGGATGGGTCTGCGGACCCGGTGGCACCCCCGGCGGGGCTCGATAGCAGGCTCGCCAGCAGTACCGCCGTTGCGATCGTGGGGGGGGCGAATCGTGAGCTTCTCATGCGGACTCCTTTCGGGTGGCTCTCTAGCGAGAGAGGTGTTAAATATACTCGCTTAGACCGTAATTAGTCAAGTGGTGTGGCGCGCCGACGCTCGACCTGGCCGAGGCCTTCTTCGACGGCTCGCGGGGCAATCTGCAAGCGGGCCGGCGCATAACCCATGCGGGAGATCTCCTCAGCCGGCAACGCCGTTCAACGTAGAGCAGTCATAGCTGGTGACCCCACTCCTCGGCGTCTACACCGCGCTGTACGAGCCCGGCGCGCTGGTGCTGCTGCTCTCGCCCTCGCTACGCCAGAGCCAGGAGCTCTTAGTGCCTGTGCCGCAGCACATTTCGCCGATCTGGCTGGTTGACGCCCCGGCGCTAACCGCCGTAGTGGTGTGGCCCTCAACAACCGGGGCACCGACGCCCCACGACACAGGAGGTCCACATGAGCACCGAGTTCGAGTTCTTCGAGGGCACCGCCACCGTCAACTCCACCACCCCGCGGGTGACCGTCCGCAAGGCCGGCCAGCTCGTCCTCACCGAGGCCGCGGTCGCCATGCTCGGCGAGGGCGTCGAGCACGTCCAGATCGGCTTCAACGCCAAGAGCCGCGTGGTCGGCATCCGCCCGGCCGCCGATGGTGTCCGCGGGGCGCTGAAGCTGCGGGCGCAGCCGAACGGCCGGTCGAAGCTGGTGGACGGCAAACGGTTCTTCTCCCACAGGGGGCTGGCCGTCGACAAGGCGCGGGGGTTGGAGGTCGAGGACTTCGGCGGCGGGGTGGTGGGGTTCAGGCTGCCGGAGGAGGGGGCGGGGGAGGCAGAGGCGCCGGCGAAGGCGGCGAAGGGCGGCGGCGCTCGCCGCAAGGCGGCGGCCGGCTGACCCGCTGACCGCGATACTGGCTCGAATACGGGGCGGTCCTGGTGACGGGGCCGCCCCTTTTGTCGCTACCCAGTGGCGGTCACCGTCCACCCTACTCAGCTTGGCTTCTCGTGCAGGTAGCTCGCGCTGTCCTTGCTGATGATCGTGCACGAGATGCAGGCCTTTCCGTTCGCGGCCACGCCACGCATGTCTCCCTCAAGGTAGGCCGAGGGGAACCCTTCGTCGCCATTCTCCATGTCGTACCTCCTCGCGATGGACAGGTCGCGCCGCTCGTACTTCTCGGCGGCGAGGAACCGTGCAAGCTCCAGGAGCGTCGACTCGAGATCTACTCCGGGGACGCAGACCTGGAGCATCGCCTCGGAGCCGGGTCAGCAGGTCCCCGCCTTCGAGCGCCTCGGCCTTGACCAGGAAAAACCACACGTAGCGGGACATCCATTCACCTCCATCCGGGGCCTGCCCATCATGCCCTCAACCTGGCGGCGACCGCGGTCATGTCGTCAGCCCGCCCGCTCCGCCCTGCCGCCTCAAGGATTCGAGCCGGCAGATTCGCGAAGCCGCCGATCGCGGCGCCGGCAATGAGCCGCTGGCTTC
Organism: uncultured Thermoanaerobaculia bacterium; assembly: GCA_964573125.1. Taxonomy (GTDB): domain Bacteria; phylum Acidobacteriota; class Thermoanaerobaculia; order Multivoradales; family JBCCEF01; genus CAVSQV01. The sequence goes on along the minus strand of CAZNIX010000009.1, from coordinate 13,444 downwards.
AGCTACGAGAGGACTGTCGAGCGCCGCTTCTCCGACTGCTGCTCGTCCGGCAAGCGACGGGATTGGATCAAGAGGTAGCCAAGAGCAGCCTGCGCAATGTGGAACAGATCGCCTTGCAGCTGCGCGACCGCGCTCATGAGTTCATCGAGTTCCTTCTGACCCCCTGCTTTGAGCTGTAGCACCTTGACTGCCGTAGCGGCTGCAACCGGCACTCTCGTGTCCAAGAAAGACCCGGTGTCGCCGTATGCGATGACTGCTGCTATTCGCTCGTCCGAAACAGCCTTCAAAGCATCTCGTATCTCCCTCATGTCCCAGTGAAAGGAGACCTTGTTCCGACCGTAGGTTACAAACTCTCGAAATGGCTGCGCCTTTGCTGCTGCCCTGAGACGCGCCAGCCTTGAGCAAAGGTCAGGATCCGTCTCGCGCTCGATGTCCTTGAAGCATCCCTTGCGGTCGGCCTTTGAGAATACCTTCAAAGCTTCCGCCGCCGCCCCCAAAGCCAGGAACATCAGATACGCCTTGGCCTCCTCAAACTCGGGGCGCTCATCAAGCCACGCGTTGATCTGGCCTATGCAAACCAGCGTTCGGGTCGCCATCAGGAATCGGAGGGTCTCCACCCGATCGTCCGCTGACGCCGGGAAGATATCGCCCACTCGAAAGGTCGCATCGTTTGGGTCCTTGCCTCTACTCATTCTCCATCTCCATCAGGGTGATTGGTTCCGGCGCGAGCCGACCGAGTTCATCAGCGCCCGAGATCTTGAAGGCACTCCGACCCTTGGCTCCACCCACGACACCGACAGCTCATCCCGCGCCCGCGTACACGCCACATACACCCGGTGCCGCTCCGTCTCATAGATCTGCTCGACTGTCGGTGAGGTTGCCGGCTGTTTCTATCCTCTCCTGGCTCGGGATCACGTCGCCTACTCGCGCTGGCGGCGCCTCCATCGGCGCGATCAGCGGTGGGACGCGACAGCGCGGCTTCTACAGGCGGCTCAGCCGCAGACCTCTTATGCCGTAGTGCTCACCCAGCCCTCGAACAACTTCTTCCAACTCACGGTCAATCCACGCATACGTAAAATCCCGGAGTACCGTCGTTCCGTAACGAAGCCGGAGGTTCGGGTGGTGGAATCCCGTGCTACCCAGCAGACTGTCCAAACTCCAGCCTTGGTCCTGCACCCATCGGTACTCGCGGCCCTGGATCGTGACTGGCCTACCGAAGCGCCCAGCGGTTGCGCTCTCCGCAAGCTCTGCTATGGTCACCGACTCAACGATGCTATGCGAAGGTCGTTCCCCGTCTGCCACCCAAAGGGAAGCCAGAAGCGTCCGGTCGATTCTATCGCGTACGTCAGCATTAACTGCCAACCGGGCACGGACTGGCAGCATGCTGTACAGCCTGAAGAAGTTTTGTAGCGTCGGAAAGTTGGATTCCACGAGTCTCTCATAGTTGACGAGGAACCGGTCAAAGAAGCGGCGGAGGTAGGCCGGCAGGTCTTCGTTTCTTCCTCGGATGCAAGCCTCGACTTCCTCGAAGGAGGATGCGTCAATTATCGCATCTTCGCCCAGCCATTCAACAGCCCTCTTCAAGCGCGCGGCAACGTCATCGAGAGGGAGGAACCGTGGTGGACCAACCTCCGTACGCCTTGCAACACGCTCCTCACACTCTCGGATAAGGTCCTGTCGCTCACGCTCGGAAGGTGGTGGTGGCGAGTAGGTAATGCTGGAGCCCCTTTTCGTGACGGGGATCTCACCTGCCGCGAGCTTCCTATCAATAGCCTTGCTCCATAGACGCTCCCAGTGCTGCCGGAACTCTAGCAGGTAGCGAATTCGGCCGGCTGAAACTGGCAGACTCTCGACTACGCCCCCTTGGGGCGGTCTGAGCGCTCCAATCTTCGAGATCACCGCGGCAGCCAGAAGCTCATGCGAAAGATCCGGGGTGGCAGCCTCGTTAAGTAGTCCTTCTCTTACAATTCGCGGGATGAAGCGCGCAAAATTGCGCGTAAGAAGCTCGTGATAGACATCGCGAACCTCCGACCAGTCATAAGGGATTGGATATGCTAGTCCTCCGGCCCTTACCCGGCTCAGGTTATCGGATGTCCAGTCACGTCGAGTAGTCGGCAGTATCAGTACTTCCGGATCTCCCGCCCTCAGAGATCTGACGCCATAGCCAAGCCCTTCCTTAGTTCGGAGGTTCGCTTCCACTACGAAGCCCGCGTTGCTCACGTCCCCCGGCGGAAATGCATAGGCGCATGCAGGGAAATGCGACCGAATAATATCCTTGTAGGCCGTCAACATGCTCAGCGCTGACTCGTAGATCTGCTGGTCAAAGAGCCTCTTGTGACCCTCAGGTGCCAACTTATAGTAGGAAACAAGCGCTTCCTCCCGCACACCTCCCGAATCTAGCTGGCGAAGTATTTGGCGGAACGCTTCGGCCGGCTGATCCGGCCACTTAAGCGCCCGAAAGGCGATGATGTAGTCCCTGAGACCCTCGAAGGCAAAGCGCACAGCGCCTGATTCGGAGCCGCCGCCTGCCACCTTCTCCAAGACACCGGACAAGAAGAGCTCTCCGGGTATTGGTTCGGTCTTCGCTAGGCCCAGCGAGGAGTGGACCGTGGAATACTCGACTCTGTCGTTGTTAGCCTCAAAGAGGAGCCTGGCGATCGAAGCTAGCATGCCATCTGACAGTTCCTCTGTCGTCGACATCCTAACGAGGCAGCCGCGGTAATAGTGTTCAAAGATCTCAAGAGAGCTTTCGCGAAGCTCTCCGAGGCCACGGCCCTTGGCCACCTCGAAGGCGATTCGCATGAAGAAAGGGCTTCGTTTTGCTTCGTTTAACAGCTTCTCGTCCCATACTCCATGAAAGCCATAGACCTTCTTGTACTTGGCTAGAGCATCGGAAAACTCATCCCTGTCGAGTGGGCCTAGGTTAAAACCCGGCTGCCCATCGTACTCGGCTACGTAGGTGGCAAGATCCGTAGGCACTCCTCGATCTGCGATGTAGTCATTCCATGCTACTGATTTGCAGCTCAGTAGGAGCTTCACACCGCTTCCAGTCAAATGCCTCGCGAGGGAGCCAAGTTGACGACGGGAGCTAGGCTCGTTCCATTCGTCGATAGCATCTAGTAGAATCAAAATGGTTTTGTCGCCGACTATAGTCGATAGACGGCTGATCAGTGCCTGCGGTGATGAACTCTCCGAGAATGTCCAGGCAAATTCATCTGCTATGCGGTCTATAAGACGCTGCTCAAGCTCAGAGCCGCGCAGGAAAAGAACAGGGTTGCCCTGCTTCAAGAGGCTCTCGGCCCGATAACACATACAGCAGGTCTTGCCGATGCCGGAGTCCGCAACCAAGCCAAATGCGCCGTTAGAGGTTCGAAGGAACGAGTCCAATGCCTGGCTTAGCCTCTTGCGCGGAGTGTGCAGAGAAGGAATGTACTTTCTTGTGGGGTCTTCTTCTGATCCCTTGAGCGCCCGGATGTTATCGGCTACCTGGACTCGGCAGAAGTGGAGCAGGTTCTCGGGGGTCAGGCGGAGGAAGCAGTCGAGGGCTAGAAAGTCATCATGGCCAGGAAGGCTTATCTCGAATCCTCCATCCAGTCTTACATCTGTCGGTGAGATCATCTTGCGGGATACGGTATCGTAGAGACGGCTATCTTTGCCGTTTGTGATCAGTGCGTACGGCGCGAGCGGATGCACCAGCCGTGCATACGAAATGGCTTGAAGTCCGTCGGCCTCGGTCAGGCTGGCGCCGGGGGTCTTGGCTTCGACTACGAAGAGATTGTGCCCATTCCGGGTAACTAGCATGTCGAGCCGGGGGCGTCTTTCTCGAAGCGCTGGTCCGACCTCCTCGACAAGAGTGCTTCGCCCAGCCTTGAAGGAGAAGGACTCCTCGAGATGGAGATCGTCGCGATGGATGCCGAGTCTCTCAAGGAGAGGCACCAGGAAGCGAACCTTGAGTTCCTCCTCATTGCTTAACCCAGAGAAGGAAAGGGGTCGCTGGTCTTTAGCGCTCTCTGACATGTGCCGACTTCCTATCCCCGTGTCTCCTGGACTCGGACGCGCGGCGGCAGCCGCTGTGGCCGGCTGCACGCGGTCGCCGTCTGCAAGGTGGCTGGAACCCAGTCCTGAACCGCCTGTATCGGCCGGCTCCCCGCAGTTGGTCGTCGACCCCATCCGGCGGACGACGCACCATGCGAGTGAACGACCGTTCCTGCGATGCTTGTCGAACTCAGGCTCTAACAGCGAAGCCCACTTCCGCTGGGTAGAGCTTCTGAGCGGCGATCAGATGCTCTACCCCCAACCACAGGCGATTTCGCCGCCCGGTAACCGCACCAGCCGCTGAAATGATACCGCTTGAGAAGCCCTGAGACAGTGCAAGTTCGAGCGAGCGCTAAATCGTCCTCGACGGCGAATGCCCGCAAATGCCTGATCCCGCGTCACTTCCGGCCCGAGCCCCTCTGGCCCCAACCCCTACCGCTGGCGTTCTGGCAACGATAGAGCAACGAAGACCGCTCCGCCCGTACTTCGCGGAATGCTGACGGTCTCTAACCGCTTGATCTGATTGGAGTTATTGGTGCACCCGTAGGGATTCGAACCCCAAACCTTCTGATCCGTAGTCAGATGCCCTAGAACTGGGACGCCCCACTGTACGCCACGCGCGCTCTTCGCCCCGCTCGTAGCACGCCAGAACCGCGCTGGCGAGGCCGCGCGGGCACCGCCGCCCCTGCTGCGTGGTGGGAGAGCCGGATCGTTCTGCGGGTAGTCCCGCCTCACCCCCCCGAGACCGCCTGGATCACCGTCAGCGTGTCCCCCGGGGCCAGCCGGACCGCCGCCCAGTCGTCGATCCAGCGGGCGTTCTGGTCGTTGAGGAAGAGGTTGACGTGCGGGCGGAGGCTGCCGGCTTCGTCGAGGAGGTGGGGGCGGAGGAGCGGGTACTGCCGGAGCAGCGCGTCGAGGCAGGTCTCGAGCGTCTCGGCCTCGACCTCGACGTCGCGCGCGCCGCCGGTGCAGTGGGCGAGGAGCGTGGGGAGGGTGACCGGGATGCGCACGGCGCGCCCTCCTACGGCAGCACGGCGGCGCCGACGCAGGAGATCCGCGGCAGCAGGCCGGGCAGCGCCTGCCAGCTCTCGCCTTCGTCGGCGCTGGCGAAGAGCTGGCCGCCGGAGGTGCCGAAGTAGACGCCACACGGGTCGAGCCCGTCGACCGCCATCGCGTTGCGCAGCACGCCGGTGAAGCCGCCGGCCGGCAAGCCCGTGCTCAGCGGCTGCCAGGAGTCGCCGCCGTCGCGGCTGCGGTAGACCGCCATCGCGCCGCCGGGGAAGAAGCGGTATTCGTCGCTTTCGAGCGACGCCACGTAGAGGGTGCGGCTGTCGGCCGGGTGCATGACCATCGGGAAGCCGAAGCGGGCCGGCAGGCCGTCCTCCATGCGCTCCCAGGTGTCGCCGGCGTCGGCGCTGCGGAACACCCCCTGGTGGTTCTGCTGGTAGAGCCGGCGCGGGTCGTCGGGCGCGATGACCATCTTGTGGACGCAGCTCCCGACCTCCGGGTGCTGCTCGGCGGGCACGGCGATCGGCAGCCCCTGGTTGCGCACCTGCCAGGTGGCGCCGCCGTCGTCGCTGCGGAAGGCCCCGACCGCCGAGATCGCGACCCACATCCGCCCCCGGTCGGACGGGTCGAGCAGGACGGTGTGGCAGCAGAGGCCGCCGGCGCCGGGCTGCCAGGAGGGCCGGGTCGGGTGGTCGTTGAGCCCGGCGACCTCGCGCCAGCTCTCGCCGCCGTCGCGGCTGACGAACAGGCCCGCCTCGGCGACCCCGGCCCACAGCACGTCCGGCTCGTCGGCGCGGCCCGGCTGCACCCGCCAGATCCGCTCGAGCTTGCGGCCGGCGTCCTCGGCGTAGCGCGGGCCGTCCTCGATCTGGGTCCAGGTGCGGCCGAGGTCGCGGCTGCGCTGCACGGTGGCGCCGTAGACGTAGTGGCCGACGCCGGCCCAGATCTCCGGCTCGCCGCGGCGCAGGTCGACCTGCAGGTCGTTGACCTCCCACCCCTTGAGCAGCGGCCCCTCGAGGCGCCAGCTCCGGCGGCTCTCGTCCGACCACCAGAAGAACGCCCCTTTGCCGGTGCCGGCCATGACGAGGACTCTGGACATCGAGGCTCCTTTCGGGCGGCGGCGGACGCCGGCGCCACATCCGTGCGATCCTAGCCCAGCCGGGTCGGCCGCCGGCGTCGCCGCCGCGACGCCGGCCAGCCCGCCGGGGGCCGGCTTGACTTCGGGCCCCGTTTGGGTCCTAATCTCGACCCATGTGGAACGGGGGTCGCCGATGACCATCGAGCCGTCCGCGGTGGCGCGCGTCCTGGGAGGCGAGAAGACCCTTCACCGGCGCGTGCGGACCGTCGACGACCTGCGCCGGGCGGTCGAAGGGGGCCTGAGCCGCGAGGCGTTCGAGCAGACGGTGCACCGCGTCTTCGGAGAGGGCCGCGCCGCGAACGAGTTCAAGTACCACATCGTCCCGAAGACGACGCTCCAGCGCCGCCGGCGCCGGCTCAGCCTCCACGAGAGCGAGCGGCTCGAGCGCCTGGCGCGAATCACCGCACTGGCCGAGGAGGTCTGGGAGGCACCGGACCTGGCGCACGAGTTCCTCACCTCGCCCCAGCCTCAGCTCGGCGGCGAGCGTCCGGTCGACCTCACCCGCAGCGACCTGGGGACCCGTCAGGTCGAAGACCTCCTGTACAAGCTCGAGTACTCGCTCCCGGTCTGAGGCCGACCGCGTCGGCTTGGATCGAGGAAGGCTCCTTGGTCCAAACCGGCTGGCGAGTCGCCAAGAAGCGCCACCCGCCCTATGACGGGACCGGCGCGTCCCGGCACGGCGGCCGCTGGAACTCGCCGGGACGGCCGGTCATCTACGCGGCCGACAGCTTCGCCGGCGCGATCCTCGAGATCCTCGCTCACGTCCAGCGGCCGCGCACCCTCCCCGGTCCGCACCACGCCGTTCGAATCGAGATCCCCGCATCCCTGATCGAGCCCCTCGTGCCCGACGACCTACCGGGTTGGGACGACCCGGATTCACCAGGCGCCCGTCGGTTCGGCGACGCCTGGCTCCACGAGCGGAGGACTCCCGTCCTCGCCGTGCCGGCGGTCTCGTGCCGGCCGGTCGGTCGTCTCTTCGTCATCAATCCCCTCCACCCGGCTGCGAGCCGGATCGGCGTGTCCGAACCGTTCGACGTGCCCTGGGACGATCGTCTCTTCTGACCGAGCCGCCGGATCGGCCGGCCTCCAAAGGCCATTCTTCTCGTCCGCCGGCGGTCAAGTCCTCCGACCGGTCCTGCCAGCAGGATCGTGTGGCAGCAGAGGCCGCGTGCGGGGCGCCCTCTGTGCTAGACTTTTTGAGTTCTTCTTCCCAGGATGTAGAGGCAACGACCACAGCGGAGGAACCGCGTGCGCAGAGGCTGGATGGGCGATCGACGGCGGAACCGCCGGCTCCCGGCGATGGCGATCGCGACCGCGATCCCGGCGCTCCTCCTGCTCGCGCCGGGTGCGGCGAGCGCGGACTGCCCGGAGTCGCCGGACGTCGACGACTTCACCGAGCACACCTATGTCGTGTTCGCCGGTCCGATCGGCACCTTCGCCGACCGGCTCGTCGAGCGCACGTTCGACGAACCGATCGACGAGATCTGCGTCACCATCGTCTCGGGCGACGCCGACGACATCGGGTACGTCGGCAGCCTGCAGGTGACGGACGTCCCGCCCCGGTGCGCGCGGGTCGGCCGCGTCCAGGCGGAGGTCGACGTCAGCACTCAGGTGACGGTCGACGGCGACAAGGCGAGCCTGCTGCTGCGGGCGCAGGAGAACTGCTGCTGCGTCACCGGCTGGGGCTCGGCGACCCAGGGCGACCGTCTCAACGCGCGGCTCCACTGGAAGGTCAGCTTCGGCGGACCGCAGGTGGTGGCCGGTTTCGGCGGCTCGCCGGCGGATCCCGGCACCGAGACCAAGGCCGCAGAGGAGGGCCTCACCGCGAGGGTCCCGCTCGGCAGCAGGTTCTTCCTGCAGCTCGCGGACGAGGACTCGAACCCGATCGAGAGCCGGTTCGTGCTCGGCGCGGCCGACCCCGAGCCGACTGACGGGCCGGCGCTGTTCCCGAACCACGTGGTGATCGAGTTCGACCGGGACGGCGCGGGCGAGATCAAGTTCTTCCAGGCGGTGCACCTCGGCGAGGTAACGGTGAGCATCGAGCCGACCGACACCTCGATCTCGCCGGTCGAGGTGCGCGTCACCGTGATCGAGCCCGCGCGCCTGGGGCCGGCCGCGGGCGTCGACGCCCGGTTCATCGAGTTTGGGCACCGACGGGGGGTTCCGCCCCAGATCCTCAAGGGCGTCTCGCGGCGGGAGTCGGGACCCAACTTCAACCCGCAGGCCTACCGCTACGAGCCGATCGCGGGCGGCGTCGGCGACCTCGACGCCATCTCCGCCGGCCAGAACCTGAGGACGCAGATCCCCTACTCCCGCTACCGGCTGGCCACCGCCGACGGGCTGGCGCAGGGAACCGACATCCTGACCGAGGACATCTCGCCGCGTTCGATCTACCGCATCCGTCGGGCAGGCCAGCTCCGCCGGATCGCCGACACCGACGAGTTCGTCACCGCGCGGGAGATCTTCGAGGAGAACGACAGCTTCCTGGGCGTCAAGGATCCCTCGGTGCCCGATCAGAGGTGGAGCGCGACCGCGCGCCGCGCCACCCTCAACGCCATCCGCAGGGACCCGGACATCTTGGACTTCACCGCCCAGACGCCGCTGGCCGCGAGCTATGGCCTGATGCAGATGCTCTACACCACCGCGATCGCCCCGATGGGGTGGACCGGGCTGAAGCCGACCGGCGCCTGCCGCGTCGATCCGGACGACTGCAACCCGAGCTCCCTGTTCGACACTTCCGCCAACGTCGCCGCCGGGGGCGGCAGCGTGGCCCTGGCCTCGGACTACCTGCGGCGGAGGTTCCAGCAACGGAATCGGGCGGTCTCGCAGACCGACCCGAGGTTCGGCAACCCGGCCCAGCTCGAGGCCGCCTACCGCAACATGCTGCAGGGCTACAACCAGGCGCCGGCCTACCCCGGCGAAGTCCTGGCCTTCGCGGCCCTGTTCCCGCCGGTGCCCGCCACCTCCATCTTCGAGTAACGAGGCGGCGCCGTGGAGACGACGACGATGAAGAAGCGTTGGATCGCGGTCGGCGCGGCGGCCTTGTTGCTTTCGCCGTGGCTGCCCCGGCAGGCGGCGGCGCAGCCGACGGTGGAGGAGGTCGTCGCGGAGTTCTTCCCCCAGCGCCTGATCACCGAGTCGGAGGACGACCACGCTCAGGGCGGGCCCCTGCCGTTCCAGGCCAGCGACTTCCTGGTCGTCGACCTCGACGGCGACGGCGGCGACTCGATCGTCGCCGCCTACTCCAACGGTTTTTCGGGCGTCGTCCGCGTGCTGCGCCGGGACGGCGCCGAATGGCGGCTCGCCGCCGAGCCCGACCTGCCGCTGCTCGGCGGGATCTTCCCGTCGGTGAGCCGGGTGGAGGTCGACGGCGACGCCGGTCCGGAGCTGCTCGTCTCGTACAGCTCCCCGCGGGGCCGGGGCGCCGACTGGGTGTTCGACTGGGACGGGTCGGAGCTCCGCCCGGTCAACCCGACGGTGACCGACGACGCCGGGGAGATCGACACCGTGCTCTCCGGGGTCGAGTTCTTGGACCTCGACGGCGACGGCCTGATCGAGATGGTCAATCCCACCGGTTCCGGTCCGGTGGCGGCGGACGAGGTCGAGCCGATCGGCTCGGGCGACTACGAGGTCTACGCTTTCGACGGCGAGCGCTTCGTGCTCGACGGCCCCGTGGCCTACTTCGGAACCGCCACGCGCGGCACGGGGGCGCCGGTCACCGAGCGCATCGCATTCTCCGCCCAGTCACCGGGCCCTTACCGCCTGCGCATCGTCAACGGCACCGCGGACGGCCACCACCGCGTCGGCAGCGCGGTCATCCGTCTGAACGGAGCCGAGGTCGCGGGGCCCCATCATTTCAACCAGCACGTCCACCGGCTCGACGTCGAGGTCGCGCTCGTCGCGGAGAATGTCCTCGAGATCGAGCTGCGCGGCGCGCCGGGCGGCGTCATCACGTACTCGTTCGAGCCCGCGAGCTGAGCTTCCACCGCCTCGTCGCGGACGTCCAGCCGACTCGGATCCACGCGCCCGCAACCTTTCCCGCCCGCAGGCGTTAGTCTCGCCGGGGGGCGCCGCGCTCTGCGTCCCGGAGGAGTCTCGACATGCACGATTTCGGGCTCGACGTCCGTTTCGCCGCGCGCGGGCTGGCCAAGCGGCCGGCGCTGACCCTGGCGGTGATCGCCGCCCTGGCCTTGGGGATCGGGGCCAACACCGCGATCTTCAGCGTCGTCCACGGGGTCCTGCTCGAGCCCCTCCCCTACCCCGAGCCGGACCGCCTGGTGCTCGCGATCGACGCCAACCTCGAGGCCGGCTTCCCGCGCTTTTCGACCTCGCCGCCGGACTTCGTCGACTGGCGCGACGAGGCGACCGTCTTCTCCCACCTCGCGTTCTTCCAGCGCTCGAGCCCGGCGCTGACCGGCGGCGACGCCGACCCCGAGCGGCTGACCGGCGCGGCGGTCTCGGGCGACTTCTTCCCGGTCCTCGGCCTCGCCCCCGTCCTCGGCCGCTGGCTCGGCGCCGAGGACGACCGCCCGGGCGCAGCGCCGGTGGCGGTGCTGTCCCACGCCCTCTGGCAGCGGCGGTTCGGCGGCGACCCGGGGATCGTCGGGCGCGAGGTGACGCTCGACGGCGTCGCGACCACGGTCGTCGGGATCGCCCCGGCGGCGCTCCGCTTCCCGAGCCAGGTCGAGCTGTGGACGCCGGCGGCGATGGAGATCACCGAGGACATGCGCGGCGGCCACTTCGTGCGGGTGATCGGCCGCCTGGCGCCGGGGGTGACCCCCGATCAGGCGCAGGCGGAGATGAGCGCGATCGCGGCGCGCCTGGCCGAGCGCTATCCGGACACCAACCGGGGGTGGACGGTCAACCTCGCCGGCCTCCACGCGATCCAGACCGAGGAGCTGCGGCCGGCCCTGCTCGTGCTGCTCGCGACGGTGGCGGCGGTGCTCCTGATCGCCTGCGCCAACGTCGCCCACCTGCTGCTCGCGCGCATGGCCGAGCGCGGCCGCGAGGTCGCGGTGCGCTCGGCGCTCGGCGCCGGCCGCGGGCGGCTGGTGCGGCTGTTTCTCACCGAGGCGGTCCTGCTCGGGCTGCTCGGCGGCGCCGCCGGGCTGGCGCTGGGCGCCGCGGGGACGCGCCTCTTGGCCGCCCGGCTCGCTGACCGGCTGCCGCCGACCGCCGAGGTCGGGATCGACTGGACCGTGCTCGCGTTCACCGCCGGCCTGGCGCTCGCCACGGGGCTGCTCTTCGGCCTGCTGCCGGCCCTGGCCGGCGCCCGCGGCGACCTCCAGCGGCCGCTCCGGGAGAGCGCCCGCTCGGCGACCGCTGGCGGCCGCGCCCGATTCGTCCGCGGCGGGCTGGTGCTCGTCGAGGTCGCCCTCGCCCTCGTCCTGCTGATCGCGTCGGGGCTCCTGCTGCGGAGCTTCCAGGGGCTCTCCTCGGTGGCGCCGGGCTTCGAGCCCGCGGGGGCGTGGACCGCCGCGGTGTCGCTCCCCGACGCGCGCTACGCCGAAGACGAGCAGCAGGCGGCGTTTTTCCGCGAGGCGGTGGCGCGGCTCGCGGCCCTCCCCGGCGTCCGCCACGCCGGCGCCGGCTTCCCGCTGCCGCTCTCCGGCGCCAACTACATCCTCACCTTCGGCGCCGAGGGGCGGCCGGTCGACGACCCCAGCCGGCTCCCCTCGACCAACGTCCGCTTCGTCACCCCCGGCTACCTCGAGGCGATGGGGATCCCGCTCCTGACCGGCCGCCCGCTCGCCGAGTCCGACCGCGCCGACGCCCCGGCGGTCGCGCTCGTCAACCGCGCGTTCGCCGAGCGCACCTGGCCGGGCGAGAGCCCGATCGGCAAGCGCTTCACCTTCAGCCCCGGCGGCGACGACCCCGAGTGGCTGGAGGTGGTCGGGGTGGCCGGCGAGGTCCACCACCGCGCGCTCGACGCCGAGCCCGAGATGGAGATCTACCGGCCGATGGAGCAAGCGCCGTTCGGCTTCGCCACCCTGGTCGTGCGCACTGCCGGCGGCGATCCGGCCGCGCTCGCCGGTCCCCTCCGCGACGCCGTGCGCGCGCTCGACCCGCAGCTCCCGGTCTTCGCCGAGGCGCCGCTCGCCGACGTGGTGTCGGAGTCGCTCGCCGAGACCCGGCTCCAGACCGCGCTGCTCGCGCTCTTCGCCGCCCTCGCCCTGATCCTCGCGGCGGTCGGGATCTACGGCGTGATCAGCTACTCGGTCGCCCGCCGCACGCGCGAGATGGGGGTGCGGATGGCGCTCGGCGCGGTCCGCCGGCAGGTGCTCGGGCTGGTCCTCCGCCAGAGCATGACCCTGGTCGCCGCCGGGCTCGCGCTCGGCCTGCTCGGCGCCTGGCTCTCCTCGCGCCTCCTCGCCGGCTTCCTCTACGGCATCGGCGCCACCGACCCGCTGACCTTCGTGGTCGTGCCCGCCCTGCTCGCCACCGTCGCCCTCGCCGCCGCCTGGCTCCCGGCCCGGCGGGCGACCCGGGTCGACCCGGTGACGGCGCTGCGGATCGAGTGAGCGCGGCGGCGCCGGACCCGGCGATCATGGGGCACTCCGCCGCCGGGTGCGGAGTCGTCGCTGCAAGACCCGCTGCCAACTCGCCGGGTCGGTGCGGTCGTCGCTGATCACCAGGTCCACCAGCTTGTCGTCGTAAATGCCTACCCGCTCGAAATGCCCTCCGTAGAGCGGCCCCGTCGCGAACGGGCTGCCGTGGCGCTTATACGCCTCGGCGGCGATGACCACCAGAGTCGGGACCTTCTGCGCGACCAGCTTCTCGGCCACCGGCCGCAGCGTCTCCAGGACGATACGCCGCCGAGTTTCATGCTACAATAGCATGAAAACGTCCGCTGAATGGAGGCCACCCGATGACGCTCTCCTACCGACGGTCGATCGCACTGCCGCTCGTCGCCCTGCTCGGAGCCGCCGCGGCCGCGAGCGCGGACCTCGTCCCGGCCGGCACCACGACCTACGGCTACATCGTCGAGTCGAGCGGCGACATCCTCTACCGCCACCTGCTCGACCAGCCCGAAACGCTCGAGCCGGTCGCTGCGCTCGTGAGCCCGAGCGACGCCTTGATCGTCGGCTGCGAGATCCTCCCCATCTCCGCGCGGCACCTCTACTGCATCGAGGCGCTCAACGAGGCGGTCCTGTTCACCTTCGACCTGATCGACCAAACGGTGACCCCCGTGGGGACGGCCGTCATCCTGCCGGGCAACGTCTTCACTGCGCTGGCCGCGGATCCGACCACCGGCACGCTCTA
>CAZNIX010000008.1:0-30891 GCA_964573125.1 uncultured Thermoanaerobaculia bacterium | reverse complement strand
TCGCCGGTGGACAGCACGTGGAAGCGCGGGTAGTTGGGCAGCTCGAAGTTGTTGGGCGGCGGCTGGTTGAGGCCGTACTCGGCGTGGAACAGGGATTGCCAATCGCCGAACCGGATGCGGAAACGCTCCGGGATGTTCGCGCTCACTCCGTTGCCGTCGAGGGCCAGCAGGTCGCGCCGCGAGACGGTGACCACCGTCGGATAGAACCGCGACGCCACCATATCCGGCTGGGCGCTCCAGGTGTCGGTGGCGGGATGGTAGATCGTGGCGTGCTTGAGGTGGGCTCCGGTCAGACCGCCGGCGAAGAGCACGTCTCCGCTCTCGCCGACCTGATCGAAGCCGGAGCAGTACAGCCGGTGGTCGACCGGGACCACGGCTGACGGCGAGAAGGTATCGGTCACCGGGTCGAAGAGCTGGTAGAGCTGCTGCCCCCCGACCAGGCCCTGGTTCACCACCAGGGTCTTGCCGGTCTTGAGCGCCACCGCGTTGACCGACGTGACGGCGGGATTGGGAAGCTGCTTCCAGCAGCCGAGGGCGGGCGTGGCGCAGGTGGTCTGCGCGGCGGCCGGCGCGGCGAACCCGGCGGCGACCAGCGCCGCCGCGGCGAGCCGGACGACGCTCGCCGCCCTGCGTTTGGCGTTCGATCTCGTGCCCATGGTCGACCTCCTCTCGGGGTCAAGACTTCGTTGGACGGTGCCCGCCCGCGGGTGCGCGCGCGCACACGGATCGCGTTGCAGAATTCCGGCTGATCCGGACCTCGCCCGGCGGATCGGGCCTGGCCCGGCACGACGCAAGGGAATCTCTGCTCCCATAGTGCGCGTCAGCTCGCGCACGGGGACGCGATGACAGATTTGACGGATTAGAGGATCAGGAGGAGGCACAAACCTTGGGTCGCGGCGACCGCCACCGGCACCGGGAAGAAGAGGGCGAAGACCGGCGTCAGGACCGTACTCAGCCCGATCACGGCCACCGCGCGAAGTGGAGGTTCGCGAAGTGGAGCTGGACCCCCGACATCAGGCTCCCCACCCCCGGAGCGCCGGCATCGAGTACCCGCAGGCGCTGCTCGAGCCGCGCCACCGAGTCGCTCCTCCCGCAGCCCGGCAAAGCGAGGAGCAGCAGGAGGAGCGTCACAAGGCGCAGGCGGGCGGACGGTGGTGCGAGTCGGGTCGGGATCATCTCCGTGTATCTACGTGCTCCGCGAGCAAGGTATCAGGGCGCACCGCGGCGAGCAAGCCGAACGCGGAGCGCGGGTCGTGTCCTAACTTAGGACACGACCGAGCGCGCCCGTTGTCGACGGTGTTGACGGAGCCATGACAGCATTGACGCATGGCTCGCGAACAGGCACGGACAGCGGTCGACACCGAGTTCGTGGAGCGGGCGACGAGCCGGTTCGCCGAGGCTCTGGCCGGAGTGCTGGCGGACTACCGTCGCGGGGGCCGGTCGCCGTCCGATCTGCTCGGAGAGCCGGAGTCGTTCGGTGAGCGCGCGGTCCTCGCCCTGGCGCCGGTGCCGTCGCCCTGGGATGATCTCGTCGGACCCTTCCTTCGCAGCCAGGGGGTCGAAGCCCGACTGGGAATCACGCGCCAGGGCGTGGCCGCCCGGGCGGCGCGCCGCAGGCTATTGCGCGTGATCACTGCGGACGGCGTGCATCTGTATCCCGCGTGGCAGTTCGAAGACCGCGGGTTCGTACCTGGACTCGCGGACGTGGTCTCCCTCTTCGCCGAGGATGCGGTGGACGGCTGGACCCTGGCCGGATGGCTTCGCACTCGCGATCCCGAGCTCGGCGAGGAACCTCTCGAAAGCCTGCGGCGAGGTGACATCGCCGGCGTCCTCGCGGCCGCCCGCACGGCTGCAGCCGCGCTGGCTTCATGATCTTCCTGCGCGAGCCCCCGAATGATCTTCGGGGGTTTCCCGGCTCGCGTGTCCCGGCCCGACTGTTGCGCGTGTGCCGCAGCGGCCGGGCCACCTGGTGGTTCTCGAGCGACGGCTCGGGGCGGTTCGATCTGGTTCCGCCTGTGGGCACCTGCTACCTGGCGACCGACGCCTACGCCGCCGTGCGCGAGGCCTCCCGGTCGGGTCCGGTCACGCCCGCGTGGGTGCGAGCTCGCGAACTGCGGCGGGTGGCGCCGCCCGACCCCGGGGCACGCCTGGCCACCACGACGCGCCGCGCGGCGGGAGGCTTCGGTCTGACCACGGAGCTGGCGACCCTGCTTCCCTATGACCTCCCCAGACGCTGGGCCGCGGCGTTCCGAAACCACGGCTTTGCCGGCGTTCGTCACCAGCTCCGCCACGATCCTCGCGCGCGACCGAGCGGAGTCGCGCTGTTCGGCGTGGCGGGGACACCCGGGTGGGACGACGGCGAGCGCCGGCGGCTCACGGCGGCCATGCTGGGCGAGTGCGGCGTGCAGGTCCTCCCGCCGCCGCCTGCCGCAGCCCTCACCGTCGTCGATTGAGGTGGTGCGGGTAAGCCGGGGCGTCGCATCCCGCCCGGTGGCCGGCGCCTGAAGCGCCGCGTACGGGCTCGCCTCCTCAATGGTGCGCACGCGCACGGCGGTGCGGAGGTGCTCACTGGACCAGCTTGTGGCGGTCCATGCCGCCGCAGCCGTCGTTCGCGAAGGCGCGGCCGCAGCCGCCGTTGAAGCAGGCTTCACCGGAGAAGCCGTCCGGGCCGATCTCGGCGTGCCAGGCGGCGACCGCCTTGCGCACCTGCTCGGCGTCGTGGCCCTCGTCGGCGATCAGGTGCTTGGCCAGGCCCCAGGTGGCGCGCGCCAGGTTGCACTCGCAGCAGCAGGTGGCGGCGGAGAAGCGCGCGCAGCACGGGGCGGGCAGCGCCTCGAGCGCCTCCCGCCGCACCGCCTCCTGCTCGGCGGTCAGCCGGATCGAGTCGTTGTAGGCGAGGAGCTGCTCGGTCGTCGGCCGCTCCGTAGCGGCGGCCCGATCCGCGGGCGCCGCCGGAGTGGGGTCGGCGGACAGAGCCTGACCGGTCCACATGAGGACGGCAAGGGCCGCCACCGCGCCGGCGACGGCGAACCACGAATGCTTTCCGAAGGGGATCATCCAGGCGCTCCTTTCGATCGAAGGGTCGAGTCACAGGACGGTTCACCATCGGCCTCCTCGGAGGCGGAGATTCGAGAGCGCGCCCGAGCGCGATCACGCCCGGGCGACGGACGCGGCGACGGCCGCCGCGCGCCCCCGCGGGCGCACGGGCCGCGGCGCGTCTCAGCTCAGCAGGACCGAGTGGAGGAGGAACCGGGGCGCGGAGGGGGCGCGCGGCGGCGCGGGCAGGGAGGATGAAGACGATTCGACCTCGCGATGCACGTCGACGCCCGCCACGATCGTCCCCGGTGTGGAGGGGAGGTCGGTCGACCACCGCGGACCGGCGAGCGTCGCCGGCACGGCGCGCTCGCTCGCTCCCGCATGCGAGGCGCAACAGCGCGACGAGACGGCGGATTGCGAACCGGTCTCGCAGCAGGCCATGCCGCCGGCCGTGCACGCGGCGTCACAGCCCGCCGCGGCGGGCAACGCGCCGGCGAACGCGAGGAGGATCGCCAGCAGGCACCGCGTGCGGCTCGCGTGCGTCTTCACGCTCGACACCCTAGCCCGCCGTCCAGCGCGAGCGCCACGCCCTGGCGGGCGGGCCGGCGACCACCCCTCCGGGTGGCGCGGCGCCCAACCCGCCATCGTTCGTTCGATCCGCTTCGGCCATCTTGTTCAACCTTCAGGCCCGACGAGCGGGAGCGGGGCGCCTGGATCACCGCCCCGAGACGTGGCGCAATGCCTCGGCGACGTCCAGCTCGCGGGTGGCGTTGCCGGTGCGGAGGAAGAAACGGGAGCGGTCGTCCTCGACGTAGAACACGGGCGCGCGCGACGGCTCGACCGTGACCCGACACAGATCCCGGCCGTTCACCTCGTGGAACAGAACGTGGATCAGCCGGCACGCGTCGGTCCCCAGGCGCTTCGCGACGAGATCGATCAGGAACCGCTCGTAGCCGTCGCGATCCTTGGAGCGCAGGGTGTGGTAGTCCTTGTCGAGCCCGAGGACCTCCCGGTCGTCGCTCACGCCGAGCAGCAGAGTGCCGCCCTCGGCGTTCATGAACCCGGCGATCGAGCGCGCGACGGTCGCCTCCAGCTCCCGGCTGCCGGCGCCCTTGCGGTAGTCCCATCGCGCGGACGACTTGAGCTCCAGCCGCTCCCCCTCGCCGGCGCGGATCAGCTCCCGGACGTCGGCCGTCAGCTCCGCCGCCAGCCTTGCGAGATGGCGCTCCCGGCGCCGCAGTCCGACCGCATAGAGCCCTGAGGCGAGGCCCAAGATGGTCCCGAGCACGGCGAAGGTCGCGGTCATCGGCAGCATCGACGGCGTCAAAGCGCGGGTCACCCGGGAGAGCGCGAACTCCCAGGCCGGCGCGACGCCGGCCGGCGCCGGATGGCCCTCGAACCAGTAGATCGCCATCGTCACCGGGTGCAGGAAGAGCACGCCCATCGCAACCCCGGTCAGGAGATGCGCGACGATCGTCGGCCAGGCCCGCGACCCGTGGTCGCCGCCGGCGAGTCGGTTCACCCTCGACCTTCGCCGCGCCGGTCGCTCGGCGCGTCCGCGGGTCACCGGCATTCCTCCGCGGAGCGCCGCTTGCGGGAAGCCGCCGGGGCGGCGGCCGCGGCAGCGCCGGCGAGCCGCGCGGCGGGCACCAGATCGGCGAACGCCAGGACCCTGCAGCCGCTCCTCCGCGACCAGCGCATGTAGAGGGGGCCGAGCAGTGCGCCGAGCAGGCCCCCGCCGCCGTCGAGGATGAGGTCCCACATGGTGTCGTCGAGCGGCGCCAGGCCGGGCGAGCCCTGCGCGCCCTGCGCGAAGACGAGGTCCGTGACGTACTCCGCGATTTCCCACAGCGCGCCGATGCCGAGGGCGAGGAGCAGGATGACGAGCGCGTCGACGCCCACCGAGGTGCGCAGCCGTCCGGTGAAACGGAGCGCGTAGACGAACAGGAAGGCGACGATGCCGATCAGCACCGAGTTGCCGAAGTGGAGGAGCTTGTCGAACCAGACCGTGCCGCCGTAGAGGCCGGCGAGGCGGCCGAGGGTCATGTCGCCGACCGCTCCCCACAGCGCGAGCAGCTCGAGCTCGATCGGCACGTTGGCGCGGCTGCTGCGCGCCAGCAGTGGGGGCGCGACGAGCAGCGCGATCACCACGACGCAAAGCAGGGCGTAGAGGTACTGCCCGCGCGCCACGTGGGCGACGGCGGTGCCGGCGATCAGCAGCCGCAGCACCCAGGCGGCCCGGATCTCCCACGGGCGCGCCGGGGCGCTCTCGGTACAGCGAGCGTCGAGGCGGTCGAGCACTCCTACACCAACCCGCTCGCCAGCCCCAGGCCGACGAGGATCATGCTGATCGCGACCACGAGTTGCACGGCGCGGAGAGTGAGCTTGGGGAGAAGGCGAGCGCCGAGATAGGCACCGACGAAGGCGGCGATCGTCGCCGTCGCGACGGCTCCCGCGAGGCCGGGCGGCCGGCCCGCCGCGGCCGCGCTCCGGAAGGACGCGCCGTAGACGGCGAGACGCACCGTGTCGACGATGACGGCACAGACGACGCCGGTGCCGATGAACGCCTCCTTGCCGAGCCCGGCCTTGACGAGGAACGCCGAGCGCAGCGCACCCTGGTTCCCGGAGAGACCTCCGAAGAAGCCGGAGAGGAGCCCCCCGAGCGGGAGGTAGCGGGATGGGATCGCGAACGCCGCGAACCGGGGACTGAGCTCGAGCGCGGCGAAGGCGACGATGAGGAGCCCGATGACCAGCTCGACCGCCGTCACCTCGCGCCGCCCGCCGCCGAGGCCATAGCTGGCGAGCGCGGGAAGATCCGCGAGGGCGGCGAGCAGCCCCGCCCCCGCGAGCGCGGCGAGCGCCGCCGGCACTCCGAACCGGGCGACCGCGCGTCCGTCGGCGCGCCGCCCGACGAGAACGACCTTGAACAGGTTGTTCGCGAGGTGGACGACCGCCGTCGCGGCGACCGCCACCGGCACCGGGAAGAAGAGCGCGAAGACGGGCATCAGAACGGTGCTCAGCCCGAAGCCCGAGAACAGCGTCACCGCCGAGGCGACGAGGGCCGTGAGCGCGATGACGACGGAGTCGATCACGGCCGCCGGACCCGCGCGCGCACCGCGGCGACCGCCGTCATTCCGGCGCGCCGGCGGGCGGCGGCTCCCACCGCTGGTTCGGGACCGGCGGAGCGGTCGGCTCGACGATGACGATGAACGGCCGGCCGGTCGCGGCGTGGCAGCCGTTGCAGGTGGCGACGGCCTCGGCGTAGGCGGAGTCGAACGCCGCGGGATCCCCCGCTTCGGCCGCGGCCTTCAGCGCCCCCAGTTGGGTCTGCCGGAACGCCGCGGTTACGCCGCCGAGATCGACGCCGTTCTCCTCGGGGCGGAGGAGCACGGCCTTTTCCAGGTTCTCCTCGACCTCGTGCAGCTCGAAGGCCGCCAACTCCCAGTTGCCGGCCGACGCCGCGAAACGGAGCTTCGCGAAGTGGAGCTGGACGCCCGACATCAAGCTCCCCACTCCGGGGGCGCCGGCCTCGAGAACCCGGAGGCGCTGCTCGATCTGCGCCGTCGAATCGCCGTTTCCGCAGCCCGCTCCGAGAACGAGGAGCAAAAGGAGGCAGAGCGCCGAAATGCTCGCGCGGGCGGACGGTGGTACTGGGCGGTTCACGTTCACTCGTCCTCCTGTTCCGCGAGCAAGGTATCAGGGGCGCTGGGGGGCCGGCAAGCCGGCTTCGATGACTCCGTCGCCGTTGATTGCGACTCCGACCTTCTCCATGTTGCCTCCAGTATTCTCGGGGAGCGCCGTACGAACCCTGCCGCCGCGGCCGCCGCGGCCGCCCCGGTGTCATCGCCGGGCGTCGCCGCCCCGGCGCGGCGAGGCCCGGTCGAGAGTTCCCGCGCCGCGCGGCGCGGGTCGATGCGCCGGGGCGCTCGGCAGACTGACCAGGGCCACACCGACCACGGTCAGAGCCAGGCCCGCGAGCGCCGGCGGTGCCACGACCTCGCCGAAGAGCAGGGTCGCCCAGCCGACCGCGAGGACCGGCACGAGCAGGGTGAGACCGTTGAGACCGACGACCGTGTCTCTGGCCAGCAGGCGATACCAGGCCCACGACGCGAGGGCCGAGCCGACCGCGCCGAGGTAGGCCACGCTGGCGAGCAGCCGAGGCGTCGGAGCGAAGTCCGGCGGCCCGTCGACGGCGAGGCTTCAGGCGAGCAGTCCGGCGCCGCCGATCGAGAACTGCCAGGCGACCGCGGAGAGCGCCGCGACCTCGCGGGAGAGCCGCTTCATCAGCAGGTTCCCCGCCGCCAGACCGAGCGCCGAGGCGAGCCCGAGCAGAGCCCCGGCGGTGTTCCCCCAGGAGCCTCCGGCGGAGGCCGCGAACAGCCACGCGATCCCGCCGACGCCGACCACCAGCCCGGCGACGGCGCGCGCCGGGAGCGGCTCCCCGAACAGCCACACCGCTGCCGGGGCGACCAGCAGCGCCTGGCTGTTGGCGAGGACGGCCGGCAGAGCGGCGCCGGCGAGCCCGACCGAAAGGAACATCCCGGCCAGCCCGAGCGTGGTGTTGAACACCCCGAGCAGCACCAGCCACGGCCAGGCGGAACGCGGCCGCATGAGCGCACCCTCGAACCGTGCCAGCGGCAGCAGCACCAGGGCGGCGAGCAGAGCCCGCAGGGCCGCGGCGAGCAGCGGCGGCACCGCCCCGTCGAGGCCCTTGATCGCGACGAAGCAGGTGCTCCAGACGACGACCACGCCGAGCGCGGCCCCGCGCGTCACCCACGGACGGCCGCCCCCGCTCACGAGTACGGGCAGTGCAGCCCGGCCGCCGGCCACGCCGCGTGCGGCAGCGGCAGCAGCAGGGAGACGAGCAGGGCGAAGGTGAGCAGGCCGAGCGCCCAGCGCGCGGCCGGCAGCGGCGTCAGGTCGTCGGCGGGCGGTAGGCCGCGGCCGGCGAGGAAGAAGACGATCACGGCCCACATCAGGAGACCCGGCCAGACGAAGAGCCCGAGCAGGACGAGCGACCACATCGCGACGTTGCTGACCGCCCGGCCGGCGCGGTCGCCGAGCATGGCGCGCGCGGCGTGGCCGCCGTCGAGCTGGCCGATCGGCAGCAGGTTGAGCGCGGTGACGAAGAGCCCGAGCCAGCCGGCGAACGCGAGCGGGCTCAGCCGGAGGGCGTGTCCCGCCCCCAGCTCCGCGCCGAGCGCGAGCTTCGCCGCCGCCGCGAACATCAGCGACGAGGCGACCGAGGTGCCGGCACCGGCGGCGAGCTCCTCCGGCGCGCCGGCGATCACCTGCGACGAGCGCAGGCCGAGCACCAGGGCCGGAACCGCCACGGCCAGGCCCGCGAGCGGGCCGGCGACCGCGACGTCGAACAGCGCGCGCCGGCTCTCGGGCTGCGAGCGCATCCGGATGAAGGCGCCGAACGTCCCGAGCGCGAACGGCACCGGGATGAAGAACGGCGGCGTGACGTCCATGCCGTGGCGGCGCGCCGTGAAGTAGTGGCCCAGCTCGTGGACGCCGAGGATCAGCATCAGCCCGAGCGAGTACGGCAGGCCGTGCGCGAGCGCGGCCGGCTCGCGCAGCGGGTCGAGCCCCTGGTGCAGCGCGCCGGCCCAGGTGGTGGTCGCGACCGTCGCCGCGAGCAGGAGCCAGTGCAGCCACGGCCGCGAGCGCCGCGGCGCCGCGCCGGTCGCGGCGAGGAGCACGACCGCGCTGCCGCCCTCGCCCTGGCGCAGGTACGGCCTGAGCCCGGCCGGGAGAGTCTGGCGGAGCCACCGGTAGGCCTCCTCCGGCGGCCGGCGCAGGGCGCCGCGGAAGACGAGCACGCCGCTCTCCTCGGTCGCCGCCGCGACCGCCATCACTTCCGGCACGGCGGGAGGCACCTCGGCGGGCGGGAGCGTGCGGGGCGGCGGCGGCTCGACGGCTCCGGCCCGGCCGCGGCCGGCGAGCACGTAGAGCCAGAGGACGAGGAGAAGGACGATGACGAGGTACTGGATCATCTCGGAGACCTCCCACGGCAAGGCGGCCGAGGCACCGCTCTCATGCCGCCCTCACATCTTGAGCAGCCGGGCGTTGATCGCCACGATCACGGTCGACAGCGACATGAACACCGCCCCGACCGCCGGCGTCAGCAGGACGCCGGCGGCGAACAGGACCCCGGCGGCGAGCGGGATCGCGACCACGTTGTAGCCGGTCGCCCACCAGAGGTTCTGGACCATCTTGCGGTAGGTGGCGCGCGCGAGCCCGACGATCGCGGCGACGTCGCGCGGGTCGGAGCGCACGAGCACGATGTCCGCCGACTCGATCGCGACGTCGGTGCCGGCGCCGATCGCGATGCCGACGTCGGAGGCGACCAGCGCCGGGGCGTCGTTGACGCCGTCGCCGATCATCGCCACCGTCAGGCCCCGCCGCTTGACCTCCTCGACCTTCTCCGACTTCTCGTGCGGCAGGACCTCGGCGAAGGTGTCGTCGAGCCCCAGCTCGCCGGCGACCCAGCGCGCCACCGCCGCGGCGTCGCCGGTGAGCATCATGGTCTGGATGCCCATCTCCTTGAGCCGCGCCAGGGCCTCGCGCGACTCCTCGCGGATGACGTCGGCGAGCCCGAGCGCCCCGGCCGGGCGGTCGTCGATCAGGACGTAGACCACCGTCTTGCCCTGCTCCGCCGCCCGCAGCACGCGGGGGTCGCCGATTTCGAGCCCGTGCTCGCGCAGGTAGCCCGGGCTGACGACCTTCACCTTGCGCCCGTCGACCTCGGCCTCGGCGCCCTTGCCGGGGATGGCGGTGAAGTTCCGCGGCGGCGGGTAGCTCAGCCCGCGCTCTGCGGCGCCGCGGACGACGCCGGCGGCGATCGGGTGCTCGGACTGGCTCTCGAGGCCGGCCGCCAGGCGCAGCAGCTCCTGCTCGCCGAGGTCGCCGAGCGGGATCACGTCGGTGACCCCGAAGCGACCCTCGGTCAGGGTACCGGTCTTGTCGAAGATCACCGCTTGCAGCTCGCGCGCGCGCTCGAACGCCGAGCGGTCGCGGATCAGCAAGCCGTGCGAGGCCGAGAGCGCGGTCGACACCGCGACCACCAGCGGCACCGCCAGCCCGAGGGCGTGCGGGCAGGCGATCACCATCACCGTGACCATCCGCTCGAGCGCGAAGTTGAAGCCCTGGCCGGCGACCAGCCAGACCGCGAGCGTCAGTCCGCCGACCGAGAGCGCGATGTAGGTCAGCCAGGAGGCGGCCCGGTTGGCCAGGTCTTGGGTGCGCGAGCGCGACTCCTGCGCCTGGCGCACCAGCTCGATAACCTGGGCGAGATAGGTCTCGGCGCCGGTCTTCTTCACCTCGAACGTGAACGCCGCCTCGCCGTTGATCGAGCCGCCGATCACCTCGTCGCCCTCGCCCTTCTCCACCGGCCGGCTCTCGCCGGTGAGCATTGCCTGGTTGACCGAGCTGCGGCCCTCGACCACGGTGCCGTCGGTCGGCACCTTCTCCCCCGGCTTGACCAGCACGCGGTCGCCGGCGACCAGCTCGCCGACCGGCACCTCCTCGGTGCCGCCGTCGGCGCGCACGCGGTGGGCCTCGGCGGGCATCAGCCGCACCAGCTCCTCGAGCGCGCGCGAGGCGCCCATCACCGACCGCATCTCCACCCAGTGGCCGAGGAGCATGATGTCGATCAGCGTCACCAGCTCCCAGAAGAAGACCTCGCCCGGGAGCCCGAGCACGACCACGGTGCTGTACGCCCAGGCGACGGTGATCGCGAGCGCGATCAGGGTCATCATCCCGGGCCGGAGCTTGCGCAGCTCGGACAGCAGCCCGGTGAGGAACGGCCAGCCGCCGTAGAAGAAGACCACCGCCGCGAGCGCCGCCTGGAGGTAGGAGTCGCCGGGAAAGGCGAGGGCTTCCCGCAGGCCGAGGAGGCCCTGGATCATCGGCGCCAGCGCCAGCACCGGCACGGTCAGCGCCAGCGAGACCCAAAACCGGCGCCTGAAGTCTGCGACCATCGCGGCGTGGTCATGGCCGCCTTGGCCGTGGCCACCGTGGCCGCCGTGGTCGTCTTTTCCGCGGGCGCCGCCGTGGTCGTGGCCACCGTGGCCGGCGTGCTTGTCCTTGGCGTGAGCGTCGCTCACTGCGGGTGGTGCTCCGAATGGCCGTTGTCGCCCTCTGCGGATTGCTCACCCTCGTCGGCCGTCATGCCCTGCATCATCGGGCACATCTTCATCATCGAGCCGCCCCCCTCGGCCATCGGCATCGCCTGGCTCATGTGCTCCATCATGTGGCGCATCATGCCGGCGTGGTGGTCGGCCATCATGCCGTGCATCGCTTGGCGCTGGCCCACCAGCTCCTCGACCACCGCCTCGATCGCCGGCACCCTGTCGTCGCCATCCGCGGCCTTCATGGCCGCCACCAGCCCCTCGAGCTTGGCGTCCATGGCCTGGCGCTGCTGCATCATCTCTTCGTGCCGGGCCATCATCGCCTGGCACTTCTCCATCATCGAGGCGCCTTCCGCGGCTGGCACGCCGGCGGGATGGGAATGCTCCTGGCCTTCACCGCCGGCCGCCGCCAGGCCGCCCGCCGCCGCGGCGGCGAGCGACACGATCACGATCGCCGCGACGCGGCGCGGGCGGTTGAGTCGTCGTAGAGCCGTCATCGAGATCCTCCTTCCAGTCGTCGTACCGGTGGCGATCGGGGCTCCGCTGCGCGGGCTCACCGCCCCCACCGGCGGTAGAAGACGTTGTGAATCGGCACGAACAGCAGCCCGGCGTAGGCGCCGTAGAGGAAGCTCTCGACCAGACCGATCAGGAAGCCGACCGGGGTCAGCCAGCGGAAGCCGGGAAGCACGGTCTCGAGCAGCTTCTCCAGCGCCTCCGTGTGGATCGTGTCCGGGGTGACGATGCCCCACACGATGCAGAGCACGTAGGTCGAGGCGGCCCACACGGCGAGGGCCCAGGTCCACACTTTCAGGCGCAACATCTCTCCCTCCTTTCAGGTGGGATCGTGACGGTGAGGCTCGGGACGCGGCGTGGCCTTCTCGGGGTCGTGGTCCCCGTGGTCACGGCCCTGGCCGTGATCGTGTCCGTGTCCGTGTCCGTGTCCGAACACGTGCATCCCGATGCAGAGCAGCAAGATGAGCAGGAAGAACCAGTTCTCGAGCAGCACGTTCATCGCGCCGACCTCCTTGCCTCCCCGGCTTGTTCGTTGAGGCGCGGCCTGCGCCGCAACAGCACGACCAGAACGGGCGGGATCACCAGCCACTGGAGCAGCGGCGCGAGCCCGATGCCGAAGAGCGTGGGCATCCCGGGCCGATACTGCCAGGCGTCGCGCAGCGAGGTGTTGGCCCATTCGCTCCAGGCGGTGTAAGCCAGGCCCAGGACGACGAAAAGCGCTGGAGCGAGCCAGCCTCGGCGCGCAAACCACCTGCGGCTGCGACAGACCAGCGAAGTCAGCCAGAACGCGACGAGCAGGATCAGCACGTCGCCCACCGTGCAGTGGAGCCGGCTCCAGGCGAGGTAGCCGAGGTCACGGTCGGAATCCTCGTAGAGCGGCGTCTGGCCGAACTCCCAGGCCACGTTGAGCACGAACCCCCAGCCGGCGAGGTCGCGCTCGGCGGCGAGCGGCTGGGCGCTCACGGCGCCGCCTCCAGCTCGAAGCTCTCGCCCAGCTCCGGCACCTCGATCTGCCACTCGAGCTCCGCGCGGACGAGGCTCGCGAGCGCCTGCGCCGGCCCGGGCTCGCCGTGGACGACGAAGACCCGGCGGGGAGGTCTCGGCGCCCCCGTCAGCCAGCGCAGCAGACCGGTCCGGTCGGCGTGGGCGGACAGGCCGTGGATCGCCTCGACCGTGGCGCGGACGGGCACGTCCTCGCCGAAGACGCTCACCGAGCGCGCGCCCTCCTGGAGCCGCCGCCCACGCGTTCCCTGGGCCTGGTAGCTGGCGAAGAGCAGCGTCGTCCGCGGGTCGGGCAGGCGCTGCCGCAGGTGGTGGAGGATGCGGCCGCCGGCGAGCATGCCGCTGGCGGCGACCACGATGACGGGACCCTCGATCCGGTTGATCGCCTTCGACTCCTCGGCCGAGCGGGCGAGGCGGAAGTCGGTGCAGTGGAGCGGGCAGTTGCGCCCCATCACCATGCCGCGGACGTCGCCCTCGAAGTCCTCGGGGTGCGCGCAGTAGATCTCGGTGGCGTTGACCGCCATCGGGCTGTCGACGTAGGCCGGGAGCACCGGCACCCGGCCCGCGTGCTCGAGCAGGCTCAGGTGGTACATCAGCTCCTGCGTGCGCCCGACCGCGAACGCGGGCACCAGGAGCGCGCCACCACGTTCCGCCGCCGCGCGCACCACCCGCTCGAGCTGATCGGCGATCGGGGTCGGATCGTGCTCGCGGTCGCCGTAGGTCGACTCGACGACGATCCAGTCCGCCTCGCCGGGTGGCGCGGGATCGGGGAGCACCGGCGCGCCGTAGCGGCCGACGTCGCCGGAGAAGACCAGGCGGCCCGCCGGCAGCTCGAGCGTCACGCTCGCCGAGCCGAGGATGTGACCGGCGCGGCGGAAGGTCACCGCCAGGCCCGGGGCGAGCGTGACGGCCTCGCCGTAGCGGCATCCCCGGACCCGCCGCGCCGCCTCCCGCCCCTCGGCCGCCGTGTACAGCGGCGCAGCGGGCGCGGCGCCGCGCGGCCGATGGCGGTTGCGGTAGCGCGCCTCCTCCTCCTGCAGATGGCCGGCGTCGGCGAGCAGGATCTTGAGCAGGTCGGCGGTCGCGGCGGTTGCCACCACCTCGCCCGTGAAGCCGTCGCGCAGGAGGCGGGGAAGATACCCGGTGTGGTCGATGTGGGCGTGGGTGAGGACGACGAAATCGAGCGTCGACGGTTCGACCGGGAACGGCTCGTGGTTGCGGCGGGTCAGCTCCTTCGGCCCGTGGAACAAGCCGCAATCGACCAGCACGCGGACGCGGCCGGTGTCGACCAGATGGCGTGAGCCGGTGATCGTTCCGGCGGCGCCGAGGAAGGTGATCCGGGTCATGACGTCCGCTCCGGCCGGCGCCACGTGAAGTGCTCGTAGACGCCGGCCCAGTAGGCGCCGAACGCGGCGGCGAACAGCAGCTCCTCGAGCGGGAAACCGAGGACGCTCCAGCCCGAGAGCGCGTCGAGGTTCCACACCCGTTCGATGTAGCCGGGCGCCGTCCACGCCAGGCCGGCCAAAAAGACCACGTAGTAGGCGACGAAGATGCCGGCGCCGAGGGCCGTGTTGCGCACCAGGTCCGGACGGCAGGCGACCGTGGCCGCCGCGCCCGCGAACATCGCCACGATCCCCGGGTAGATCGGGTTCCAGGGCAGCAGCCAGAGCGGGACGAAGAGCACGAACGGCGCCGCCAGGGCCCAGTAGTGGAACCGGTGCCGGCGCGCGTGGCGCTCGGCGGGCGCGAGCGGCGCCGGCCGGCGGCGGGTGAGCACGTTGGTCAGCACCGCCCCGACGCCCCCGATGCCGAAGCAGAAGATCAGGCTCTCGAGATCGAAACCGGTCGTCCGCGCCAGGTCGAACAGACTCGGCGGGTTCCAGTACTCGGGGACGAACAGCGGCTCGCTGAGCCCGAACGGCGCCGTGAACAGGCTGGCCCAAAGCATCGGCCGCCAGTGCTGCGGGTAGGCGGCGTAGAGCACCGCCCAGGGCACCAGGAAGGCGCTCGACCAGACCAGCCAGACGTAGGCGTCGGGGATCACGGCGCCGGCTCCTCGCCGCCGAGTGCGAGCAGCTCGGCGAGCGCTTCGGCGACCAGGCCCGAGACGTCGATGGCGTTGCTCGGATGGAGCACCGTGTTGCAGGTGACGACCCGCGCCGCGGCCTCCCGCAGCGCCTCCCAGGCGCCCTCCGCGAAGACCGCGTGGACGCCGACGCAGACCGGCCGGCCGAAGCCGAGCCGGGCGAGATGGCGGGCGGTCTCGGCCATCGTCCGGCCGGTCGAGACGATGTCGTCGACCAGCACCGGCGTCCGCCCGCGGTGGCCCTCGACCTCGGGCACCGAGACCTCGACCTCGCGGTCGCCGCGGCGCACCTTCTCGAGCACCGTGAAGGGCGCGCCGGCGGCCTCGGCGACCGCGCCGACCCACTGGGCGCTCTCCTCGTCGGGGCCGACCAGGAGCGGGGCGTCGACCTCGGCCGCGATCCACTGCGCGACCCGCGGCGCGGCGTGCGCGATCCGGCTCGGGATCGAGTAGATCTCGCCCAGACAGCTCCGGCGGTGGAGGTGCGGGTCGACCGTCGCCAGGCCGTCGCACGCCGCCGACAGCAGGCGCGCGAACGAGGTCGAGGTCACCGCCTCGCCCGGGCGGAAGCGGCGGTCCTGGCGCATGTAGGCGAGGTAGGGCGCGGCCAGGAGCACCCGGCGGGCGCCGCGCGCGCGCAGGGCGTCGGCGAGGAAGACCAGCGGCAGGAGCTTGCCATCCGGCCGGTCGAGCGTGCAGACCGCGATCGCGTCGCGACCGGCGACCGGGGTCTCGACGCGCAGGTAGCTCTCCTGGTCGGGGAAGCGGCGGAGCGTCACCGCCCCGGCTTCGCCGCCGAGCGCGGCGGCGAGCAGGGCGGCGAACGCCTCGTTGCCGGGCAGGGCGAAGACCAAGGGGCTCACGGCTCCGCCTCGAGGGCGACGATCTCCGGGTGGGCGGCGACGTAGGCGGCGGCGTAGTCCAGCTCGCCCGTAGACTCCGCGTGGAGGGTGAAGAGCGGCTGGCCGCGCGCGACGCGGTCACCGAGCCGGACCGCGAGCTCGAGGCCGGCGGCGGGCGCGCGGGGAGCGCCGGCGAGCTTGGCCGCGCGCGCCAGCTTGCGGTTGTCGATCGCGACCACGCTGCCGTCGCCGCGGGCGGCGACCGGCAGGGTGTGGGCCGCCACCGGCGGCTCGCGCATGCCCCCCTGGGCCGCGCAGATCGCCCGCAGCTTGGCGAGGGCGCGGCCGCCGGCGAGCGCCTCCTGCGCACGCGGCCGGCCCGTACCGGTGGGCACCGCGTCCGCCAGCTCGAGCACGTGGCCGGCGAGCAGCAGGGCGCGTTCGCGCAGGTCGGCGGGCGCCTCCGGACGCCCCTCGAGCACGGCGAGGACGTCGCGTGCCTCGAGCGCCGGTCCGATCCCGCGGCCGACCGGCTGGCTGCCGTCGGTCTCGACCACACGGGCGGCCAGCCCCACGGCCTGCGCCGTGCCCGCCAGCAGGCGGCCGAGCGAGCGGGCGGCCGCCGGCGACCGCACCTTGGCCGTCGGTCCCACCGGCAGATCGAGCACGACGTGGCTCGATCCCGCCGCGGCCTTCTTCGACAGCACCGAGGCGACGAGCTGTCCCTCGCTGTCGAGGTCGAGCGCGCGTTCGATCCGCACCAGCACGTCGTCGGCCGGCGACAGGTGGACCGAGCCGCCCCAGACGATGCAGCCGCCCTCCTGCTCGACCACCCGGCGCATCGCCGCCACGTCGAGCGTCACCGGCGCCAGCGTCTCCATGGTGTCGGCGGTGCCGGCGGGCGACGTGATCGCGCGCGACGAGGTCTTGGGCATGGTCAGGCCGCAGGCGGCGACCACCGCGACCACGATCGGGGTGGTGCGGTTGCCCGGCAGCCCGCCGACGCAGTGCTTGTCGACCACCGGGGTGCGCCCCCACTCGAGGCGCTGCCCGGCGGCGACCATCGCGCGGGTCAGGCCGACCACCTCCTCGGCGGTCATGCGGTCGCCGACGCATGCGGCGAGCAGCGCGGCGAGGTGGACGTCGGCGTAGCGGCCGGCCGCGACGTCGGCGACGATCGCGCGCCAGGCCGCGGGCGGCAGCTCCTCGCCGTAGACCTTGCGGCGCATGAGGCTCAGGGAGTCGACCGGCCGCGGATGGCCGAGCGCGACCTCGTCGCCCTCGGCCACCCCGAGCCGCCGCCACGCCGCTTCTGACAGCCCCGCCTCCACCGGCCGCAGCAGGTCGGAGGTGATCACGTTGAGGGTAGCGATCACCCAGCGCTCGCCGTGCCGCACCTCGATCCGCGCCTGCGGGCCGAATCCCTCCGAACGGCAGACCGGGCAGTCGGCGTGCATGTAGACGACCGGCTCCTGGTAGGTGTCGACCCCCAGGCGGCGGACGCGGATCCGATAGCCGGCGCCCGGTGGCGGGTCAGCCACGGTCCTCGCCTTCGCGGTCAGCCGCCGGCCCTGGCGCCGATCCGGACTTCCTGCGCGGTCAGCGCGCCGTCCTTCTCGACGGCGCTGACGACCACCCGGCTGCCGACCTCGACGTCGGCGCGGGTGGCCTCCTGGTCGCCCTGGAAGTAGTGGGTCTCGTCGGTGAGCCGGATCGCCACCGACTCGCCGGCGCGGTCGCGCACGGTCAGCTCGGCGTCGGCGACCGCGGTCACCGTGCCGAGCACCTTGTGGACGTGCCCCTCGTGGGCGGCGAGCGAGGCGGGCCGGGCGAGCGGCAGCGCCAGCGTCACGGCGACGGCCAGCGCCGCGGACGTCCACCGCCGTGCCTTCGATGGCGGTACCGGCTCACCGGGGTGCTGTCCACCTCGCCTCGACGCGGCGGATGTCCAGCGCGGGCGGATCGACTGTTCGGGCATGGTCTCGTGACTCCTTTCGCGGTCAGTGGTGATGCTGTGGCGCCGGCGGCGCCTCCGCCGCCTCGCCGCCCTCGCCGGCGAGGAAGCGCTCGGTCTCCGCTTCCTCCTCGAGCGCGGCGCGGCTGACCGGGTTGTGCCGCTCCATCTCCGCGATCTCCTCGGCGGTCAGATGGGGCAGGCGGCGGATGAAGTGGACCAGCTCCCAGCTCTCCTCGCCGCCCCCCTCGGCGGCGGGATCGCCCCAGGCCGGCATCCCGCTCAGGCGCACGCCGTTCTCGATGATCCAGAACAACTCGCCGTCGGACAGCTCCTGGGTCGCCGGCAGCGTCATGTCGGGCGCCCGCGGGTAGAGACCGCGGCCCAGCTCGGTGTCGCCGCGCCCGTCGTTGCCGTGGCAGGAGGCGCAGTGGTCGGCGAAGTGCTCGCGCGCGCGCGCGCGCACCTCGGGCGCCGCCGGCCCCGGATTCGTCGCCGCCCGGCTCGCGCGCGGGATCAGCAGATGGCGCGCCGCGCGCGCGAGCCGCGCCTCGAGCCCCGAGGGCTTGGACCGCGCCGAGACGCCGGCCGCCGCGAGCCCGATCGCGGCGACGACGGCCAGCGCGCCGATTGAGGCGAGCGCGGCGACGGCGATGCGCAAGAGCATCTTCATGGCGACACCTCGCTGTCTCTCCCTCTCACTGCGCGATCTCGCTCGGCGTGCGGCGCAGCACCGAGTCCTCGAGCATCTGCGGCGTCGGCTCGTCCTCGAGCAGCATGCCCTGGAGCAGCACGACCGACTTCCGCAGGCCGGCGAGCGCCTCGACGTAGGCGACTTCGGCCTCGAACAGGGTGCGCTGGGCGATCAGCACCTGCGGGTAGGCCGCGGCCATTTGGCCGTAGCGGGTGCGGTACAGCTCGTAGGCCTCCTCGGCGCGAGGGAGGATCTCCTCGCGGTAGCGGCGCACGGCGTCGCGCTGCTCGAGATAGTCGGCGAAGACCGGCGCGAACCGCGCCTCGAGCTTGAGCCGGGTCTTGCGCACCTCCTCCCCGGCGCGCTCGATCTCGGCCTCGGCGGCCGCGACGTTGCCCTGGTTGCGGTTGAAGAGCGGGATGCGGACGCCGACCTCGCCGAACAGCTCGCTGCCGATCTCGGGACCGCCCGGAGCGACCGGCTCGCGGTTGTCGAGGACGCCCGCGGTCAGCTCGAGGTCGGGGATCGGCTCCACCCGCTCGCGCCGGAGCGCCAGCTCGGCGCGGGTGACGCCGGCGCGGGCGAAGCGGACCTCGGGGCTGCCGTCGAGGATCGCCTGGAGCGCCTCCTCGCGGCCGACCGCCGCGATCGCCTCCTCGAGCCGGTCCTCGAGCCGGCGCGGCTCGAGCGCCGGATCGCCGACCGCGGCGCGGAGCTGCCGCCAGCTCTGCTCGAGCCGCCAGCGGGCGCGGGCGAGCACCAGCTCCGCCAGCTCGGCCTCGATCTCGACCGCGAGCTGGTCGGGGCGGTCGGCGGCGCCGGTGTTGAAGAGCTGAGCGGTGATCTCGACCGCCTCGCCCGCGAGGCCGGCGAGCCGGGCGCGCAGCTCGACCATCCGCTGCGCCGCCACGGTCTCGGCGTGGAGCATGCGCACGCGGTTCAGCTCGCGCAGCCGCGCCAGCTCGGCCACCGCCTCGGCGCGCTCGACCTCCTGGTCGAAGATCCGCCGGTTGAGCCGGAGCTTGCCGCCAGTGACGATCGGCTGGGCGAGAAAGCCCCCGACCTTGCCCGTGTCGCGACCGCTCTGGAGCGGGATCTCCTCCGCCGCCACGCCGAGCGTCGGGTTCGGGTAGAGCCCGACCTGGCGGCGCAGCCCCTCGGCGGCGCGGATCGCGGCCTGGGCCTGGAGGATCTCGGGGTTGTGCTCGAGCGTGCGGCGCTCCAGCTCGGCGAGCGCGAGCGGCTCGCCGGACAGCTCCGGCATCGGCTCGGTGAGCGGCTGGCTCTCCCCCATCGGCGGATGCGCGTGCTCCTGCGCGGTGACTCCGGCGTCGCCGCCGGGCTCGACGCCGTGCTCGTGCTCGTGCGTGCCGGCCTGGGCCGCAGCCGTCTCGGTCGCCGCCGCGCCATGCTGCCCGTGCGCCGGCGGCTCGTCCTGCTGCGCAAACGCCGGCGAGACGACGGCGAGCGATCCGGTCAGAAGGGCGGCCACGGCCAGCGCACCCACCCGCGTCCTCTCGCTTCTGTACCTTGAGCCGCTCATCACCCGCTCCCTCTGTGCGCGTGCTCATGGCCTTCGCCCGCAGGCTCCGCCCGTGCCGGCTTGCGGCCGAGGAAGCGCTCGCGCGTCGGGGGCGGCGGCAGCCGGAAGCCCGGGTCCCGCGCCTGCTCCGCCTTCAGCTCCTGGATGCGGTCGTAGAGGTCCGGGGGGAGGATGCGGACCAGGGTCATCATCCCCATCATCCCCGCCGTCCAGGTCGGCCGCAGGCCCCAGCACTCGGGCTTGTTCGCGAACGGCGCGTCCTCGACCATGTGCATGTCCTGGGGGAAGCCCGGGGCCTCGCGCGCGTTCGGCGCGGCGATGACGTGCCGGGCCTGCCCGTGGCCGCCCTCCCCGCCGGGGCCGAGCAGGTGGCTCGCCGCCTCCTCGGCGTCGCCGCTCCCGAGCGTGCGGCCCATGCTCGGGCCGTTCTCCTCGCCGAGCGCGTGGCCGCCGTGGGGGATGCCCATGCCGCGCTCCATGCTCCGGCCGGTGCCGATGCCCATCGTGGGCCCGGGACCGGGATCCGAGACCGGCCCGACCATCGACGCCATGTGATTCATCATGTGGTGCGGCAGATGGCAGTGGAGCATCCAGTCGCCGAGGTAGCGCGCCTCGAACTCGACGTCGCGCGCCTGGGCGACGCCGAGCAGCACCGTGTTGCCCGGCTCCCAGGCGGACTCGGGGATGCGCCCGCCCTCGGTGCCGACCACCTGCCACTGGTGGCCGTGGAGGTGGATCGGGTGGTGGTCCATGCCGAGGTTGACCATGCGCAGGCGCACGCGCTCGCCCTGCTTGACGAGCAGCGGCGTGGTCGCCGGGCCGGCGACGCCGTTGATCGTCAGCCAGTTGAACTCCATCGCCAGCGTGTTCGGGGTCTGGTTCGCGGGCAGGATCGCCCACTCCTGGAAGATCAGGCCGAAGTCGCGC
The DNA here is from genome assembly GCA_964573125.1 of uncultured Thermoanaerobaculia bacterium. Classification (GTDB taxonomy): domain Bacteria; phylum Acidobacteriota; class Thermoanaerobaculia; order Multivoradales; family JBCCEF01; genus CAVSQV01. The sequence continues at coordinate 10,159 of CAZNIX010000008.1, read as the reverse complement.
GCCACCCGCGGTGCGTAGGGACGGCGCGGATGGATGACGAAGAGACCGATCAGGCCGAGCATCTCCTGCATCGGCATGTGGGAGTGGTAGAAGAACGTGCCGTGCTGCTGGAGCGTGAACTCGTAGACGAAGCGGCCGCCGGGCGGGATCGGGTCCTGGGTGACGCCCGGCACGCCGTCCATCTCGAGCGGCACCTCGAGGCCGTGCCAGTGGAGGGCGGTGGCCTCGGGGAGGTTGTTGGTGACCACGAAGCGCACGCGGTCGCCCTCGACCACCTCGATCGTCGGGCCGGGCATGCTGCCGTTGTAGCCCCAGACGTTGAACGGCTCCCGCCAGGGGACGAACCGGCGCGCGACCACGTCGCAGGTGATCTCGAAGACCTTGACCCCGCCGTCCATCCGCCACGGCATGGTCGGCAGGTCGGGAGCCTCGACCGGCACCGCGACGCCGGGGCTCCGGGGCGGGCGAGCGGCTGCGGAGCGCGGCGCCGCGGCCGGAGCCTCGGGCGCGGCCGGCGGCGGGTGGTGCTCATGCTGGGGGTCGGGTGCCCCGAGCGCGGCGCGGGCGGCGAGCAACCCCGCGGCCGAGGCGAGGCCCCCGCGGAGGAACGTGCGGCGGTCGGCGGTCATCGGCGAGTCGTCCTCCTCGATCCGGTCCTCGTCTCTCCCACGTTAAGCGCGGGACATTAGAGCCAGGTTAGGCTCCTCCCCGGAGTGTGCGATTCCCGATGCGCCTGCTCATCGTCGAGGACGACGCCAAGCTGGCTTCGCTGCTGCGCCAGGGGCTCAAGGAGCAGGGCTTCGCGGTCGATCTCGCCGGCGACGTCCCCGAGGGGCTGCGGCTGGCGCTCGCCGCCGAGTACGACGCCGTGCTGCTCGACCTCAAGCTCCCCGGCGCCGACGGTCTCGAGCTGCTGTGCGAGCTGCGCCGGCGCGCGAGCGCGGTGCCGGTGCTCGTGCTCACCGCCCGGGCGGCGCTCGAGGACCGCGTGCGCGGGCTCGACCTCGGCGCCGACGACTACCTGGCCAAGCCGTTCGACTTCCGCGAGCTGCTGGCGCGCCTGCGCGCGATCACCCGGCGGCCGCCGGTGCCGCCCCAGACGCTGCTCGTCGCCGCCGACCTCGAGCTCGACCCGGCCCGCCACGAGGTGCGCCGCGCCGGCCGCCGGATCGAACTGACGGCCAAGGAGTTCGCGCTCCTCCACTACCTGCTGCGCAACCGCGGCCGGCTGGTCACCCGCGGCATGGTCCTCGACCACGTCTGGGACCTCGACTACGACGGCGGCTCGAACCTGGTCGAGGTCTACATCAACTACCTGCGGCGGAAGATCGACCACGAGTTCGAGCCCAAGCTGATCCATACCGTCCGCGGCGCCGGCTACGTGCTGCGGGATTCGGAGTGAGTCGGGCGTGAAGCTGCTGCCGTCGACCCTGCGCTGGAGGCTGACGCTCTGGTACTCGGCGTCGCTCGCGCTCGGACTGCTGCTGCTCGGCGGCCTGATCTACGGCCTGGTGCGCTACCAGCTCCTCCGCCACCACGACCACGAGCTCGAGGAGGCGGCCGCCGAGGTCGAGGCCGTGCTCTCCGAGCAGCCCGACTGCGAGCATCTGACCGCCGGCCAGCGCGCGCGGCTCGACCGCATCGGCCGGCTGATCCTGTTCCACGAGGCGGGCGGCGAAGGACGGGTCTTCTACCGGTCGCCCGCGGCGCTCGGCGCGCCCGTGCCGCCGGCCCGGCTCGCGGCGCCGGCGGCGGCGCACGGAGAGGTCGCCCCCCGCGGCGAGTTCACGACGCTCGCCGAGTCGCCCCCGGTCCGGGTCTACTCCCGGCCCTACCAGTCGCGCGCCGGCCGGCGCGGCGTGATCCGGGTGGTCGAGCGGCTGGGCGACGTCACCGCCCCGCTCGAGAGCCTGGCGCTCGCGCTGCTGCTGCTCGCCCCGCTCGCGGTCGCGGCCTCCGCCGCCGCCGGCTACTGGCTGGCGCGCGGGGCGCTGGCGCCGGTCGACGCCGTCACCCGCCTGGCGCGCGAGATCGAAGCGACCAGCCTCGGCCGCCGGCTGCCGCCGGCCGCGAGCGCGGACGAGATCGGCCGGCTGGTCGCGACCTTCAACCAGATGATCGCGCGCCTCGAGGGTTCGTTCGAGGGCATGAAGCGCTTCACCGCCGACGCCTCGCACGAGCTGCGCGCGCCCCTCGCCCGCCTGCGCGGCGCCGTCGACGTCGCGCTCTCGCGGCCGCGCGGCGACGAGGAGTACCGGCGCACGCTGGCCGCGATCGGCGCCGACGTCGACCGCCTGCGCGCGATCACCGAGGACCTGCTGGTGCTGGCGCGCGCCGACGCCGGCCGCATCGGTCTCGAGCGAGCGCCGGTGCGCCTCGACCAGGTGGCGGCCGAGGCGGTCGAGGCGTTCCGCGACGCGGCCGCGGCGGCCGGGGTCGCGCTCACGATCGAAACCGAAGGGCAGGCGTCCATCCTCGGCGACGAGCGCTGGCTGCGCCAGCTCGTCGCCAACCTCGTCGACAACGCCGTCAAGTTCGCGCACCCGCCGCCGGCTGCCGAGCGCGCGCCGGCGGTCGCGGTGCGCGTGCGCGCCGGCGACGGCACGGCGACCCTGGCGGTCGAGGACACCGGCCCCGGCCTCCCGGCCGGGGCGCCGGAGAGGGTCTTCGAGCGCTTCTACCGTGGCGATGCCGGGCACTCCCACTCGCGCGGCGACGGCGCCGGCCTCGGCCTCGCGATCACCGCCTGGATCGCCCGCGCCCACGGCGGCACCATCCGCGCCGAGACGCTGGCCGCCGGCGGCAGCCGGTTCGAGGTCTCGCTGCCGCTGGACGAACCGATGGCGCCGGCGTCGCACGGGCGGGGCTGACGCGCCTCGAACGCGCGCTCGAGACGAGGGGGCACACTTCCCCTCGACGAGCTCGAGGTCCGGGTCGCCGGCGCCGTCCTGAGCCCAGTGGGAGTCCGGCGCGCTCGTGCGCCGGAAACGGCCTCGAGCGGCCCGTTCGTCCGTCCCCACGTCCGTAGTAGCATGCGACGATGGTCACCGTTCTAGAAGCCGCCCAGCGAGTGGGGCGGGATCCCGAGACGATCCGGCGATGGATCCGCTCCGGCAAGCTGCCGGCGGTCAAGATCGGCCTGCAGCACATGATCGACGAGGACGACCTGCCGGTCGGCGAGGGCACCGTCTCGCTGCCGGAGGCCTGGCGGCGCACGATCACGGGTGAGCCGATGCCCGACGTCGTCGCGGCGGTCCGGCGGGCGCGGGCTGGCCGTTGACGCTGGTCGTCGACGCCAGCGCGGCGACCGTGCTCTGTCTCTCCGAGGGCGGCTTCGGTCTCGTCGAAGCGGATCTCTCGGCCCCGGTGCTCCTCCGCTCCGAGACACTGTCGGCGCTGCAGGGAATGCGCTGGCGAGGGGAGATCTCCGGAGACCTGGCGGAGCAGGCGACCGAGCGTCTGCTCGCGGCTCCGATCCGGCTGGTGCGCCGCACCCAGATCTACCGGGAGGCCCGGCGGATTGCCGCGGCGCTCGGCTGGGCAAAGACCTATGACGCCGAGTACATCGCTCTCACGCTCATGGAAAGGGCCGCCCTGTTGACCATCGACGCCCGACTGGTACGCCGCGCCAAGGGCTTGGTGGAGACCAGGACGCCAGACGATCTCTGACCGGGAGGCCGGACAACCACCATCCGGCGGATCGCGATGGACGAACACACCGCCGCCGAGAACCTTCAGAGGCGCCCGATGCACACCGACGAGCGCCGGGACGACGCCGGCTCCTGCCCCCACTGCGCGACGGCGTCCGCCCCCACCGCCGCGGCGACGCCGGCCGGCGGCTCCGAGTGGACCTGCCCGATGCATCCCGAGGTGCGCGCGGGGAGCGCCGGCGACTGCCCGCGGTGCGGGATGGCGCTCGAGCCGTCCGTCCCGGCCGCGCCGGCCGCCCGCACCGAGTGGACCTGCCCGATGCACCCCGAGATCGTGCGCGACCGCCCGGGCGCCTGTCCGATCTGCGGCATGGCGCTCGAGCCGCGCACGGTCGCCGCCGAGGAGGAGGACAACCCCGAGCTGCGCGACATGACCCGCCGTTTCTGGATCGGCGCCGCGCTCACCGTACCGCTGGTCGTCCTGGTCATGGCGCGTCATCTCGCCGCAGCGTGGTTCGCCTCCCTGATGACGCCGCGCGCCGCCTCCTGGCTCGAGCTGGTGTTGGCGACTCCGGTCGTCCTCTGGGGCGGCTGGCCGTTCTTCGTCCGCGGCGTCCAGTCGGTGGTCCGGCGGAGCCTCAACATGTTCACGCTGATCGCGCTCGGCGTCGGCGTCGCCTACGGCTACAGCGCGGTCGCGGTGCTCGCCCCCGGCGTCTTCCCGGCGTCGTTCCGCGGCCACGGCGGGCAGGTCGCGGTCTACTTCGAGGCCGCGGCGGTGATCGTCGTCCTGGTCCTGCTCGGCCAGGTGCTCGAGCTGCGCGCCCGGAGCCGCACCGGCGCCGCGATCCGGGCGCTCCTCGGCCTGGCCCCGAAGACGGCGCGGCGGATCGACCCCGACGGCGGCGAGCGCGACGTGCCGCTCGCCGAGGTCGTGCCCGGCGATCGGCTGCGCGTCCGCCCGGGTGAGAAGGTGCCGGTCGACGGCGTGGTCGTCGAGGGGACGAGCGCGGTCGACGAGTCGATGGTCACCGGCGAGCCGATCCCGGCCGAGAAGCGCCCCGGCGACCGCCTGATCGGCGCCACCGTCAACGGCACCGGCAGCCTGGTGATGGCCGCCGAGCGCGTCGGCGCCGACACCCTGCTCGCGCGGATCGTCCAGATGGTCGCCGAGGCGCAGCGCAGCCGGGCGCCGATCCAGCGGCTGGCGGACGCGGTCTCGGCCTGGTTCGTGCCCGTGGTGGCGGCGATCGCCGCCGTCACCTTCATCGTCTGGACGCTCTGGGGCCCGCAGCCGGCGATCACCTACGGGCTGGTCAACGCCGTGGCGGTCTTGATCATCGCCTGCCCGTGCGCGCTCGGGCTCGCCACCCCGATGTCGATCATGGTCGCCGCCGGCAAGGGCGCGACGATCGGCGTCCTGTTCAAGGACGCGGCGGCGATCGAAAAGCTGCGCGAGGTCGACACCCTGGTCGTCGACAAGACCGGCACCCTCACGCTCGGCAAGCCGAAGCTCGTGCGCGTGATCGCCGCCGGCGGCGTGCCCGAGGCCGAGCTGCTCGCCCTCGCCGCCGGCCTCGAGGCCGGGAGCGAGCATCCGCTGGCGGCGGCGATCGTCGACGGCGCCCGCGAGCGCGGCGTCGGCCCGGCCCGGGCCGAGGAGTTCGACTCGGTCACCGGCAAGGGCGTGGTCGGCCGCGTCGCCGGACACCGGGTGGCCCTCGGCAACCGCGCGCTGCTCGAGGAGATCGGAGTCGCCCCCGGCGGCCTCGCGGAGCGCGCCGAGGAGCTGCGCCGCGAGGGGCAGACCGCGATGTTCGTCGCCGTCGACGGCGCGGCGGCGGGCCTGCTCGGCGTCGCCGACCCGATCAAGGACGGCACGCCCGAGGCGATCGACGCGCTCCACCGCGAGGGGCTGCGCATCGTCATGCTCACCGGCGACAGCCGGACCACCGCCGAGGCCGTGGCCCAGCGGCTCGGCATCGACGAGGTCCGCGCCGAGGTCCTGCCCGATCAGAAGGCGGAGGCGGTCCGCGTGCTCCAGGCCGCGGGCCGCTCGGTGGCGATGGCCGGCGACGGCATCAACGACGCCCCGGCGCTCGCCCAGGCCGAGGTCGGCATCGCGATGGGCACCGGCACCGACGTCGCGATCGAGAGCGCGGGCGTGACGCTCGTCAAGGGCGACCTGCGCGGCATCGTCCGCGCCCGGCGCCTCTCGCGCGCGACGGTGCGCAACATCCGGCAGAACCTCTTCCTCGCCTTCGTCTACAACGCGCTCGCGGTGCCGGTCGCGGCCGGCGTCCTCTACCCCGTCTTCGGCATCCTCCTCTCCCCGATCCTCGCCGCCGCCGCGATGAGCTTGAGCTCAGTGTCGGTGATCGGCAACGCGCTGCGGCTGCGCGGGGCGGAGGCGTAGGCGCCGGATGACCGCGCAGGTCTCGAGGCCCTCAAGACCGGGTTGACATGGCGCAAACGAGGCGGTGAGGTGGGCGCCAGCGTGCCCGTGTTGCGTCGGCGTAGGCTAGACTTTCGACCGGGCGGCGAGCCTGATCCGAGGAGCGCCGAGCCGAGAACGCGATGAGCGAACCAGCGATCGAAACGCGGGTCTCCCGGCTGGAGAGCGGGCAGACCGAGCTCCAGGCGCTCCAGGCCGACCACGCCGCGTGGCAGCGAGAGATGGAGGAAGCGCAACGCGACTTCTGGCGCCGTGACGCGGAGCTCGATCGCAAGCTCGATCGGTACGCGGAGGAAGCCCGGGCGCGAGGCGAGGAACTCGACCGGCGCTCCCGGGAAATCCGCGAGGAGTTCGACCGGTGGGTGCAGGAGCTCCGCCAGGACCGGCGCGAGCTGGGCAGACAGATCGGCGGCCTGGGGGAGAAGTTCGGCTCCGTCGCCGAGGGCATGGCGCTGCCCTCGATGGAGCGGCGGCTCGCCGAGCGGTTCGGCACCACCGAGTTCGCGGCCCGCCCGAGAGTCCGCAAGGGCGAGGAAGAGCTGGAGGTCGACGCCATCGCCTACTCGCAAGGCGAGGCGGGCACGGTCTGCGTGGTCGATATCAAGAGCCGCCTGCGCGCCGAGGGGATCGATCAGTTCCTGCGCTCGCTCGCGAGGTTTCCCCGCCTCTTCCCCGAGCATGGCGGCAAGCGGCTCATCGGCGTGCTCGCCGTGGTGGACACGCGCCCCGAGCTCGAACAGCGGGTGCTCCGCGAGGGTCTGGTGCTCGCCCGCATCCGCGACGACGTCTTCGAGCTCGCGATCCCCCCCGGTTACGAACCCCGCGCCTTCCCCAACCCCCCGGCCGCCGCGGACGCCTGAACTCGGCCGGGGGGCTACCCTGTTGAGCTTGACTTCCTGGAACTGTACTTCTACATTCTCCCTGTGGAACGTCCCGCCGAGCTGTTCGACCGCGAGTGGGAGTGGGAGGCGCTGACCCGGTTCGCTTCCGATCCTCGGCCCGAGGCTACCCTGGGGATCGTCTCGGGCCGGCGGCGGCAGGGCAAGTCGCTGCTGTTGCAGCTCCTGTGCGAGGTCGCCGGCGGGTTCTACTACGGAGCGATCGAGGCCGCCGAGGCGGATGCGCGCCGCCACCTGGGTGTGCAGCTCGCCGTCGACCTGAGGGCGCCGGCTCCGCTGGCGCTGCCGGACTGGACCGCGGCGGTGGGAGCCCTGATGGCCCTCGGCAGAGAGCGGCGGCGACTGGTCGTGCTCGACGAGTTCCCCTATCTCGTCCGGGCGGAGCCGGCGCTTCCCTCGCTCCTCCAGGCCGCCTTCGCGCCGCGCTCGGCCGAACGCCTCGGCACCAGGACGCGGCTCGTCCTCTGCGGCTCGGCGCTGTCGCTCATGGGCCGCCTGCTCGCCGGCGACGCACCGCTCCGGGGACGGGCTGCCCTCGACCTGGTGGTTCCCACCCTCGACTACCGCCGGGCGGCGGAGTTCTGGGGGCTCGCTCGCTTCCCGGCCCTGGCGTTCCGCGTGCACGCCGTGGTCGGCGGCACGCCCGCCTATCGCCGGGAGCTGGTCGCCGACGACACGCCGGCCGGGCCCGCCGATTTCGACGCCTGGCTCCTGCGCACCGCGCTCAACCCGGCGGTGCCGCTGTTTCGCGAGGGCCGCTACCTCCTCGCCGAAGAGGCGGACCTGCGCGACACGTCCCTGTACCACTCGGTGCTGGCGGCGATCGCCGAAGGGCGAACCACCCGCGGGGCGATCGCGGCGGCGCTCGGGCGCCAGAGCGCCGACATCGGGCATCCGCTGGCGGTGCTCGAGGACGCCGGGTTCGTCGTCAAGCGCGACGACGCGTTCCGGCCCCGGCGCCCGAGCTGGCACATCGTCGAGCCGATCATCCGCTTCTATCACGCGATCCTCCGGCCGGCGTGGAGCCAGCTCGAGCGCCCCGGGCGGGCGCCGTCGGTGTGGGCGCGGGCGCGCTCCACCTTCGAGGCGGCGATTCTGGGCCCGCACTTCGAGGAGGTATGCCGGCAGTGGACGCTCCGCTTCGCCGGCGCCGAGACGCTGGGCGGAGCGGTCGCCGAGGTCGGCGCCGGCGCCGTGCACGACGCCTCGACCCGCACCCGGCATCAGATCGACGTCGTCGCCTTCGGCGGCGCCGAGGGCGCCCGCAGTTCGGTGCTACTGCTCGGCGAGGCGAAGTGGGGCCGGCGGATGGACCTGCCCGATCTCGCCCGCCTGCGCCAAGCGCGGGCGTTGCTCGCCGAACGCGCGGTGGCCGAGGTGGCGGACTGCCGGCTCGCCTGTTTCTCCGGCGCCGGCTTCACGCCGGCCCTGCGCGCCGCGGCGCGGTCCGGCGAGGTCGTGCTGGTCGACCTCGAGCGCCTCTACCGCGGCGACTGACGGGAGCTGGAGCCATGACCGCCCGAATCTCCCCCTCCACCAAGGCCGCCGGTTTCTGGTCCGCGGTCCTCGCGACGGTCTTCAGCCTCGCGTACGTCGTCGCGCAGCTCGCCGAGTGGCGCTTCGTGCCCTTCGATTCGTTCCTCTATGCCGTCGACTTGCTGGGGTACAGCTTCATGAGCGTGGCGACGCTCTTCGCCGCGCGGGTGTTCACCGGCGGCGGGATCGAACGCGTCACGCGGTGGCTCTTGACCGCGAACGGGTTGTTGCTTCCGTTCCTGGCGCTTCAGATGTACTTTCACCCGCTGATCTGGGGCGGGACGCTCTGGGCCGTGACGTTCCCGGCATCGACGTGAGCTCTCGCCGTCCTGTTTCGACGCGCCGCAGTCGGAACCGCCGGCTCGGTCGCCGTTGCGGGGTCACCGCCGATCTCGAGCTGATCGCCGATCTGCGGCACGGACATCGGCGAGGCGCCCGCCGGCGGTCCCGCGCGCCCGCTCTTGCTAGGCTCGCGCCCGCGCCGGCGCCTCCGGAGTCCCGGGGCCCCGCCGCGAGATACCGCGCTCGACTCCGCGGGCCGATCGCCGATGGCCGACACCGACCGCTTCCACGAGATCGACGCCTTGTTCAGCGCCGCGCTCGCGCTCGAGCCGGCGGAGCGCGCCGCGTTCGTCGCCGCCCGCGCGGGCGGCGATCCCGAGCTGCGGGCGGCGGTCGAGCGCCTGCTGGCGGCAGCCGAGCAGGAGGAAGACGACGCCACGCTGCGCCCCGGCGGCGCGCTCGGCGAGGGAATGTGGACCGCGCTCGCCGGCGAGGTCGAGGGGCGGGCCGGCGCCGGCGGGCGGGAAGCGCTGGCGCCCGGGGAGCGGGTCGGCCCCTACCGGGTCGAGGGCGAGGTCGGCCGCGGCGGCATGGCGGTGGTCTACCGCGCCGAGCGCGTCGACGGCGGCTTCGCGCAGCGGGTGGCGCTCAAGGTCCTCAAGCGCGGCACGGACACCGACGAGGTGCTGCGCCGCTTCGCCCAGGAGCGGCAGATCCTGGCCACCCTCGACCACCCCGACATCGCCCGCCTGCTCGACGGCGGCGTCACCGCCGACGGCCGCCCCTACTTCGCGCTCGAGCTGGTCGAGGGCGAGCCGATCGACCGCTGGTGCGAAGGACGGGGGCTGTCGCTGCGCCGGCGGTTGCGGCTGTTCCTCGGCGTCTGCCGGGCGGTCCAGCACGCCCACCGGCGGCTGGTCGTGCACCGCGACCTCAAGCCGTCGAACATCCTGGTCACGACCGAGGGGCGGGTGAAGCTGCTCGACTTCGGCATCGCCAAGCTCGCCGATCCCGAGCCCTGGCCCGAGGTGGCCCCGCCGACCCGCACCACCCTCCGCGTGCTCACCCCGGAGTACGCCAGCCCCGAGCAGGTGCGCGGCGAGCCGGTCACCCCGGCCACCGACGTCTACCAGCTCGGCCTGCTCCTCTACGAGCTGCTCACCGGCCAGCGCGCGATCCGCGTGGACCGCGGCGGCCGGCAGGCGCTCGAGCAGGCGATCTGCGAGCAGGAGCCGACGCCGCCGTCGACCGCGGTCACCCGGCCGGAGACCGCCGCCGCCGGCGCGCCGTCCGGGCGCGCGCGCCGGAGCCGGCTGCGGCGGCTGCGGCGGAGCCTG